>JABGQJ010000338.1 GCA_018648945.1 Victivallales bacterium | reverse complement strand
CGCATGGTGTTGCGCACGGAACGCAGGCCCACGGCGGCGTTGGCGGCATCCACCCGGCGGAGAGGCGGCATCTCAACGGTGAGGGAGACCTTGCCGAGGGTGTTGCGGCAGTATGGGCCGAACATGCCCGTGACTCCCTGTCCCGAGCGTACGACCTCGATGCCCATGTCCACTGCCAGCTTGGCTCCGGCGGGGATGCTCATATCGGTCATGGCCATGCAGGGGTAGAGATACTCGTGGCAGTGCAGATCCACGATCACATCGCCCAGGGCTACGATGGGAGCAAGTGCCGCCACCATCTGGTCCACGTGATTGGGGCCGCCAGTGGGTGGCAGCCAGCGACGATTCATGTCGTTGATTCCGCGGTGCAGCGCCCGGTCGGGGTAGGGAAAAGACTGCATGTGAACGCGGGCGGCCAAGGGATTCGCCATGGGCACCAGGATCAGCGTCCCCTTGAGCGCCTTCGGATCAAACTCGCGGATCAGGCGGTGCATCACCTCGCAACCATTCAGCTCGAGACCATGCTGGAGAGCCTGCACGTAGAGCACCGGGCCGGGTGCCATGCCAGCACAACCGAGCAGGGCGATCTTGGCAACGCCGGTATCCAACGACCCTCGGACGAGTTCTCCCGGCGTCAGCTTCAGAGGACCAACTTCGGCGAGGGGGGCATGTTGCGGCCACTGCATGGCTCTCTCCTGGATGTGAAGGGGCTACATCACCTTGAAGCGCGGCAAATCCTGGATATCGACCAGACCGACGGCCCGGTTGTCGTCGTCCACCACGATAATGTCGTCGATCTTGCGCTGCTCGAGAATCCGGACCAGTTCCACGGCCATAGCCCGCTCGTGTACCGTGACCGGGTTCGCCGTCATGACTTTGCAGATCGGTGTCTCCAGCAGGTTGGGATCGTCCATGATGTGACGACGGAAATCCCCATCAGTAAAAATTCCCAGCAACGTCTGGTCCGGCTCGACAATCGCCACCGAACCGCTGCGGGCCTTGGTCATGGCAACCAACACCTCGCGCACAAGCAGGGCGGGGCCGACCGTGGGGAACGACTCGTCCTGCCGCATGAGATCCGTCACGCCCAACGTGATGCTGCGCCCGATGGCACCGGCCGGGTGCAGCTTCGCGTAGTCGTCCAGCCCGAACTTCCGGCAATCCAGCAGGACCATGGCCAAGGCGTCGCCCAAGGCCAGTAGAGCCGTGGTGGATGTCGTCGGCGCCAAGTTGAAAGGGCATGCCTCGCGGGGCACCGGCATGGGAACCGTAAGATCCGCCCAATTGGCCAGCCGCGATTCCGGGCAACCGGTAATCGCCACTAGCTTGGCCCCCAGACGCTTGGCGGCAGGCAGGACGGCCAGTAGTTCATCGGTCTCGCCGCTATAGCTCAGCGCCAGCAACGCATCTCGGTCAGCGAGAATCCCGAGGTCGCCATGCATGGCTTCAACTGGATGCAGGAAGGCCGCCCGTGCACCGGTGCTGGATAGCGTGGCGGCCAGTTTCTGCCCAATGTGGCCACTCTTGCCAATCCCGGCGAAGACCAGCTTTCCCCCTGCCTCGACCACCTCAAGCGCGAGCTGGACGAGCGCCACGAACTCCTCGCCGAGGCCATCCCTCACCGCCTCCAAGCCGCCAATCTCGGTGTCGAAAACATCCCGCGCTCGCGCCAACATGTCCGCCGTGCGCAGCTTCCCAGTAGAGTCCGATGTGGAAAAAAAACCGTCCGGCATTTGCAAACCCCAAGAATTGTCGCTTTAGTGTCTCAGCTGGCTGGGCGGGCAGAACCGATACTTCGAGTGTCCTCGCCCACAGTTTTCGGACCATCTGAATATACGTCCCCCCTCTGGGGGTTAAAGCGGGTAACCCCAAACCAAAGAAAGGCAAGACCATGGCTGAGATCGCTTACTGCGTGAAGTGCAAGGCGAAGAAAGAGATGCAGAAAGCCGAGAAGGTGACCATGAAGAATGGCCGCCCGGCGATGAAGGGAACGTGCGGCGACTGCGGCACGGGCATGTACAAGATCCTTCCCCTCAATAAAAAATAGTTCTGCCTTTCTCCGCTGGAATCCCATCGGGTTCCATAGGACTTCAAGCTCACTCCCTCGGGTTCTCCCGTTGGGGTGAGCTTTCTGCTTTCCAGATTTCCCACGGACAGACCACCGCCCAATCCCCCACCTCCGTCCAGGAGCTTTTTGCCGGCCATGTCCCAAGAACTCGCCTTCGTCGTCGTCACGCCACACACCATCCGCAAGTCACGCACCGGCGCCGTGATCGGTCGTATGCTGAGCCTCTCCAGCACCGAACTGATTGCCACGCGCATGTTCGCGACCTGCCGGGAGATGGCGGAACGCTATGCGGCATCCATCCGCCCAATCACCGACCCGGAGGACGAGCGGCATCGGCAACTGATCCGCGAGTATATCCTGCGGAACTTCAGCCCCAGCCCGAATGGGCGGCGACATCGCTCGCTGGTGCTCGTGTTCCGGGGCGAAAACGCATACGCGGACATCAAGCGCGTCCTGGGCAGTGTCAAAATCACCAATGAGACCGGGGAGACCGTGCGCGACACCTACAGCGAACTCGTGTATGACGAAGATGGCTCGGTGCGCTACTTCGAGCCTGCCGTGCTCATCCCCGACTCGCCCGAATCCGTGCTCCAGGACCTCAACATGTGGATGGAGTGCTCGGAAGCCGAGCGCACCATGCTCTCCGAAGTGGGCCAGTATGCGCACCCCGAGCAGGTGCAGCAGACCCTCGTCATGATCAAACCCGACAACTGGCGGACGCGCAGTTCCCGGCCTGGTGCGATCATCGACATGTTCAGCCGCACGGGCCTGCGCATGATCAGCATGAAGCTGAACCGGATGAGCGTGGCACAGGCGCTGGAGTTCTACGGCCCGGTCGAGGATGCGCTCAAACAGAAACTCGCCCCGGTCGCAGCTCGGCGCGCCCTGTCCGCCATCGAGGGCGAATTCGGCTTCACCTTGCCGAAGGGGAGCCTGAAGGCCCTCACGGAACTGGCCGGCCTCCCCTACGCCCACCATCAGTTCCAAGAGATCGTGAGCTTCATGACCGGCCGGCGGCCCAACCGTTGCAGCCCTGCGGACATGAAGCGCGACGGCTTGGTCAAGAGCCTGGTCATCGTCTACGAAGGCGAGAACGCCGTGGCCAAGATCCGCGACGTGCTCGGCCCCACCGATCCCAGCAAGGCCCCCGGCGGCACCGTGCGCAGCGAGTTCGGCTCCACCATCATGGTCAACACCGCCCACGCCTCTGACAGTCCGGAGAACGCCGCGAGAGAGATCGAGATCCTGCGGATGGACGAAAGCAATTTCACCCAGGTCGTGCGCCGGGCCATCGCCGAGACCAGCAACTGATCCAGCCCCAACCCAGGGATCTCCCATGCCGGACCCCATCATCCTGATCGATGGCTATGCGCACATCTATCGCACCTTCTACGCGATTCGCGACCTGAGCAACGCGCGCGGCGAGCCAACCAATGCCCTCTACGGCATGATTCGCCTGCTGATGAAGATCGACCACGAGATGCCCAGCACCCTCGGCGCAGTGGTCCTAGACAAGGGGAAATGCAGCCGTCGCCTGGCCATCCGCCCCGAGTACAAGGCCACGCGTTCGCCCATGCCCGACCCTCTTCGCCAACAGATTCCGCTGATCCGCGAAGCGGTGGCGTGGCTGGGCTGGCCCATTCTGCAGTGGGAAGGGCGTGAAGCGGACGACTTGATCGCAGGAGTCGTGGCCACGCGCGGCGAACACCCCGTCTGCATCCTCTCCGCCGACAAGGACCTGGCCCAACTCGTCAGTCCGGCCGTGACCCTCACCACGCCTGGCAGCAAGGGCGCCTGGAAGGACCTCGGCCCGGCCGAGGTGACCGCCAAGTTCGGTGTGCCGCCTACCGCCATTCGCGACTACCTGGCGTTGGTCGGCGACAGTTCCGACAACATCGTGGGTGTCCCTGGCGTCGGTGCCAAGACCGCCGCCAAGCTGCTCAACGAGTTCGGCTCCATCGACGGCATCCTGGCCAGCCTAGAGCAGATTTCCGCCAAACGCACCCGAGAATCCCTGGCGGCCTCCGCCGACCTGCTGCGGGCGAATCGCGAACTCACCGCCCTGGACGAAGAACTGCCCCCCGAATGGACCGGCATGCCCGCTCTCCAACGCCGCACGCCCGATTGGCGGGCCCTGCTCGACAACGCCCTCGACAACGGCTTCAAGTCCCTCGTCGAGGTCCTCCGCAAACGCCTGGACGACCACCGCAACCCAACCCTCTTCTAGGGTTGCTCCCTCCAATCGCGGCTTCGGCATGCCAGTCTCTTCTTCCGTAGCTGGCGCGTCCCCCGCTCCTGCTCACCTTGCCCCGAGGGTGGGAGCATTTCTCTGCGGGATTTCCTCGCCATGGCTATGGAACTCTGCGGCAAGCGTCCTAGGGTATCCGCCAGACGGCACGACTGCTTCGTGCCCACCCAGTCGGCAGCAGCATCGGACAACCAGGAGCAGAGACCATGGCAGAACAGTCTCCCATCCGTTTTGGCGCGATCGGACCCGGCGGCGCAGGCACCCACCGCATTCGCGAACTGGCGGCCCATCCCCTCGGCTTGGATGTGGTGGCAGCAGTCGATCCCCGGCCCGAGCGGCTCGACAACCTCGAGCAGGTCATCGGCTACGACTTCCAGCGCTACACCGGCAAGCAGGACTTCAAGAAGATGATCGACGAGTGCGAACTGGATGCCGTCGGCATCTTCACCCCGCACTCCCTCCATCTCGAACACGTGGAGTACGCCATCGAGAAGGGACTGCATGTCCTGATCGAGAAACCCATGGTCTACGGTGCAGCCAATGCCATGCGCGTCTACCGCGCCATGGAGGCCTCCGGCAAAGTCGGCATCGTCCACTACCAACGCCACTACGCGCCGCAGTTCGTCAAGACCCGCGAACTGATCCAGAAAGGCGTCATCGGCGACGTCAAGACTTTCTTTGTCTATATGGCCCAGGACTGGCCCGGCCGCGAATGGCGGGGCGAGCCCGAGTTCTCCTGCGGTGGCCAGATCAACGACTCCGGCAGCCACTACCAGGACATCCTCCTCTGGATGACCGGCCTCCTGCCCAAGTCCGCCGAAGGCCACGTGGACAAGTTCCAGAAGGGCGACCGGAAGCAGGTCGAGATCAACGGCAGCTTCAACGTCGAACTCTCCAACGGCGCAGCCGGCCGCGTCCTGATCATGGGCGACATCCCCGGTGGATTCGTGGACGATGTCCGCATCGTCGGCACCGAGGGCGAGTTGATGATGAGCACCGTGCATGGCTTCCGCCTGCTCCACAAGAACAGGAAGGGCGAAGTGAAGGACGTTCCCCTCGGCATGCCCAAGGGCTGGCCGGACAGTCCCTGCGACAACTTCGTCAAGCTCATCCACAAGAAGGCCCGCATCAACCGCGTGCCCTTCATCTTCGGCGTTCGCGTCGCGACCCTCACCGACGCCATGCTGCGCAGTGCCGAAGCAGGTGGCAAGAAGATCGAGTGCGCGGACCTCCTGGCCGAGGTCGGTGCATCCATGGACGACCTAGTCTAGGGGACCTCCTTCCATCTCCGGGCCGGACCCGCTGCGGCGGGTCCGGCCCTCTCCATATCGGCCACCGCCATGACCGCCTGGAAACGCACGTTCGCCGCGACTTTGGTGGCCCAGATCTGCTCGATCCTGGGCTTTGCCTTCGCGTTTCCCTTCATTCCCTACTTCATCAAGGATCTGGGGATCACCAACAAGGCGGACCAGGTGTTCTGGTCGGGCATCGTCATGTCCGCCACAGGGGTCACCCTCGCTCTGTTCGCTCCGATCTGGGGTATTCTAGCCGACCGCTACGGGCGCAAGGCCATGGTCGTGCGCTCGATGATCGGCGGCACCCTCGTGATGATCCTGGTATCCTACGTCCAGACCGTGCACGAGTTGGTGATCTGCCGCCTGGTCCAAGGCATGTTGACCGGGACGGTCACCGCCAGCATCGCCCTCGTGGCCAGCGTCGTGCCCGCCAAGCGAGGCAGCTTCGCGTTGGGCATGATGCATGCCGCAGTCATGATCGGCGTCTGCGTGGGGCCCTACGTTGGCGGGGTGGTGGCAGACGCCTACGGCTACCGGGTGGCATTCCGCATCGGGGCACTCATCATCTTCGCGGGCGGGATGGTCGTGCTCTTCGGTGCCCGCGAGAACTTCATCCCCCCCCAGGAAGAGGCCGGGGCCACTCGTTCCGCCTTCCGCAGCGTGTTTGTGGCCCCGGGCTTTCTCGCTGCGGTTTTCGTGCTCTTCTCGGTACGTTTCAGCAACTCCATCGCCCGCCCCTCCTTCCCGCTGATCGTGAAGGACATCCTGGGGTCGGAAGACCGGCTCAACACCATCACTGGGTCGATCATCGCGGTAGCAGCCTTGAGCGGCGCGACAGCGGCGGCCTTGCTCGGGCACTTCGGCGACCGCTTGGGGCACAAGCGCATCCTGATCTGTTGCGCCATCGGCGGCGCGGCGGCCTCCATGGCCACGTACTACGCCAACTCGCTTTCTGCCATGTACGTCGTCCGCATCTGTTTCGGCTTTGCCGTCGCCGGCATGCTGCCTGCCGCCAACGCCATCATCCACCGGGCGATACGGGGCGATCATCTCGGCAAGGCCTATGGTATGGCCACCTCGCTCAGCATGGCTGGCTTCGCCTTTGGCCCCCTTCTGGGTGGCTGGGTCGGCGGCTCCTTCGGCCTGCGCGTGCCCTTCGCGGTCACCGGGGCCTGCCAGGTTGTGGTGGCCGTGGTGGTCTTCCTCGCAATCCGCCCAATGCTCCCCCATACCGATCCGCCAGGAGAGCACCCATGACCACCACCGACTTCCCCACCTTGGCCCAGCGGCTCCGCCTGCCCCCGGAAGCAAACACCTGGCAGGAGGGATGGGATGAATCCGCGACGGCCTGGGAGACGGCAGCAGACGGCTTCCGCGCCCGGCTGAATCCCACTGCCTTCGCCCAGAGCCTCGCCAGCATCCCCTTCTCCCGCGAGATCCAGTCTCGCCTCCTTGCGGGCCTGGCCCTCTTTGCCGATCCCGACCTCTGCCAGCTTCTCTGGCACTGCCACTACCGCCTCTTCCGGTCCCCCGGCGCGCTCCAGGCCAAGGTCAATGCATGGCCACTACTCCCGCCGGACCTCTCCCCCCACAGCCAACTATTCCTCGTCTATCCCCTGCTCCTTGGCGTGCCGGAACTGCGCGCCCAGTACCATCAACGCGGCATCCCCGATGCCATCCTCGCCAACACCTTGATCGACATCGAGCTCTGGATCCACGCACACCACACCAAAAACGGCCACTGGGGATTCAGCGAGCACCGCTGGCTCATCCAGCACGTCGCTGCCAACCTCTTCGCCATCGGCCGCCTCCAATACCAGTTCGGCACCTATCGCTACCCCTTCACCGCCTGGCAGCAGAACAGCACCGGCCACATCGTCGTTCTCGCCCCGGCCGACCAAACCATCGTCGAGGGCCGCTTCGCCGAGCCCGAAGACGCCGCACCCGGCTGGACCACGACCTACCGTCGCGTTCACGCCAGCATCCACGGCCATCCCGTCTCCCGCGTCGGCACCATCGAGCCCGCGCCTGTGACCCTCCCCCTCGACGACTGGCAACCTGTCCTCGAGCAAGGCGACCCCGTGCTCGCTCTGCACATCCCCGCCTCCGGCCCGCTCCTCCCCAACGCCTGTCGCGAATCCCTGGCCCAGGCCCTCGCCTTCTTCCCCCGCCACTTCCCCGACCACCCCTTCCGGGCCTTTGCCTGCGCTTCCTGGCTGCTCGATCCTCAACTCCAAACCACCCTCAGACCCACCGCCAACCTGGTCGGCTTCCAGCGCATCTTCCGCCTTCAACCCGTTCCCGGCGCCAGCGGCCAGCAGACCCTCGCCCGCATCTTCGGCAGCTCGAATATCGATCTCGCCACCGCCCCGCGCGACACCTCACTGCGCCGTGCCGTACTCGATCATCTCGCCGCCGGCAAGCGCTGGCGCACCGCCGCCTGCCTCCTTTTCCCGGCCGATATCGCCCACCTCACGCACCCCTG
>JABGQJ010000337.1 GCA_018648945.1 Victivallales bacterium | reverse complement strand
CCCGCCTGCGGGACGGGGTGCGGCTGCCGACTGGCCACTCCGGAGACAGACGCTCAGTCCCAACTCCACGGCCCGGTAGTAGTGGCCCAAGGCCCGCACGGACTCCTCGTATTGGCCAATGCTCGAAGCCGCTAGAGTCTTCATCGTGCGGACGACCGATTGGAGGTCGCCGGCACCGCGAATCTTGCGCCGCAAGCTCGCCGTGGTCTCGCTCATGCGTTCCCCTCGGGCTCTGGCTTCGCGTGGAAGCCGGCCAGGGCCGCGCGGGCAATCCCAACAATCGTCTCGCGATCCGCGTCGCTCAGCTTCTGGCCCGTGACCACATGCTCGACCACCTCCGCCGGCAACTCGGCAGCAGCCTCGTGCACCGCCTTCTCGGCAGCCGTCATTTGCTCCAGGGGCACGACATCGAAGAGACCCGCCGTCAAGGCCAGGAGCCCCGCAATCTGCGCGGGTACGGATGCGGGGGAAAACTCCGGCTGTTTCAGGCAGGCTCGGATGCGCCGTCCATGCTCGATGGTCTGCCGCGTATCGTCGTCCAGTCGGGCGCCGAAGCGGGCAAAGGTCTCCAGTTCCTCGAACTGGGCGTAGGCGAGCTTCAGATCCCCGGCCACGGCCCGGTAGGCCGACCGTTGCGCCTTGCCGCCGACGCGGGAGACGGACTTGCCCACGTCCACGGCTGGCAGCACGCCCAATTCGAACAGCGACGGGGAGAGGTAGATCTGCCCATCGGTAATGGAGATCAGATTGGTGGGCACGTAGGCGGAGAGGTTCTGCGCCTCGGTGGCGATGACGGGCAAGGCGGTAAGGGAGCCGCCGCCGAGCTCCGGACGCAGATGGGTGGCGCGTTCGAGCAGGCGCGAGTGAATGTAGAAGATGTCGCCGGGGAACGCTTCGCGGCCCGGAGGACGGCGAAGCAGAAGGGACAGCTCCCGGTAGGCACGGGCATGCTGGGTGAGATCGTCATAGACAATCAGCACATCGCGGCCCGACTCCATCAGATACTCGGCGATGCTGGTCGCAGCGTACGGGGCGACATAGGCGAGACCGGGCGGGTCGTCCCCTTCGGTCACGACGACCACGGTATAGGCCATCGCGCCCCTTTCACGCAGCACGGCGATGGCTTTGGCCACGGCCGATGCACGTTGGCCAATGGCACAGTAGACACAGACGACGTCCTTGTCCCGCTGGTTGAGGATCGTGTCGATCGCGATGGCAGTCTTGCCCGTTTGCCGATCCCCCAGAATCAACTCGCGCTGGCCACGGCCGATGGGAATGAGCGCGTCGATGACCTTGAGTCCCGTCTGCAGGGGCTCGGTGACCGGAGCGCGGTCCATGATCGGGGTGGCGGGACGCTCGACAGGTAGACGGTCACTGCTGCTGACCGGTCCATTGTCGTCAAGGGGGCGACCAAGTGGATCGATGACCCGACCCAGCAACCCATCGCCCACGGCCACGTCCATGACCCGGCCCGTGCGTTCGACTTCGTCCCCCGCGCGCAGATTCCAGTAGTCGCCAAGCAATACCACGCCGATCTCGTCCTCATCCACGTTGAAGGCAATGCCGACCACACCCCCGGGGAACGCCAACATCTCGTCGGAACCCACGCCGGGAAGGCCGGAAACCTGCGCAATCCCCGTGGAGACGCTGATGACTGTGCCGACTTCACGCGAGGCGAGCGGCGGCGCGAAGGCTTCGCGCGCCTGACTAAGGTCGGCAAACGCGCGGTCGAACACGCCTTGCAGAGGACCGTCGGAAGCGCTCATTTGGCCTCCTCCGGAGCGGCCGGCGGACTGGGCGGTTCCTGCAGCATGCCGGCGACGGTCTTCTCCAGCGAGCAAAGGTAGTCCGCAATACTCCAGGCGACCTTCCTTCCCTCCGCGACCAGCTCAATCCCACTGACCAGGACCGGGGCAATCTCGAATTCGGTCTTCACGTCCGCCGAGAACGCGCCGTTAAGTGCAGCTTGCAGGGCTTCCCGTTGCGCGGTGGGCAACTCGAACGCGCTACGCACGAGCAGTGGGTCGCCCGATTCACTCAAGGCCTTGCGGAGGTCTTCCTTCGCCGCCGGCTCGAGCTCCTGTAGGCGGTCTGTGAACACCTCGGCCATGCGCTCCTCCAGCGTGGTGCCAGCGAGCTGCGCCAATGTCTGACGGGCGAGGGCAAAGACCTCGGCCTGGGTCCGACGAGTGACCTCGTCGGCCAAGCTCTGCTGCTCGCGGCGCAATTCGCCCTCCTGTTTGGCTCGCAGGGCCTCCACGGCCTGGCGGGCCTCGTCGAAGAGCCGTTTGCGTTCGGTCTCGGCCTTGTCCTTCGCCTCGCTCAAGAGCCCCTCCCTCTGCTCGTCGAACTCCTTGTTCTTGCTCTGGAATGTCTCCTGTTCCTGGTCGGCCTTGGCCTGTTTGGCTTCGGCGTCCGCAATACTCTTGGCCACCCGCTCCTCGCGCGCATCAATGGCGTCGAGAATGGGTTTGTAGAGGAAACGCTTCAGCAACCACACCAGGATGAGGAAGTTGACAACCTGCGCCCCAACTGTGAACCAGTCGATTTTCATCCGTTCACTTCCCTGCGGATTGGGCGATGACGTGAGTCCAGAACGGGTTGGCGAAAATCAGGATCATCGAGACCACGAAACAGTAGATGGCCGTGGACTCGACCATCGCCAGGCCAACGAAGAGGGTCCGGGTGATGGTGGGGGATGCATCGGGTTGCTGGGCCAACGACTGCAGCGCCGTGGCCACTGCCTTGCCCTCTCCCAGCGCGGGAGCCATGGTGCCGAACGTGGTGGTGAGCCCGGCGGTGACGATCGATGCCACTGCGATGATTGAGGTGGGGTCCATGGCCATGGGTATCTCCTTGAATTCTCGGTGGCTACTTCAGACTGCGACCGCAGTCTCAGCCTTGGGTTTGCTTGCCGTGGTTGCGGCCGCGATGTACACGCCGGCCAGAATACTGAATATGTAGGCCTGGACAATGCCGGTGAGCAGGCCCATTGCCGTCATGATGACCGGGAAAAAGAAAGGCGTGATGGTCAGCAGGATCGCGATGATCATGCCGCCGCTCATCATATTGCCAAAAAGACGGACGGCCAGAGCGAGGGTGCGGGAGATCTCGCTGATGATATTGAACGGGAGCATGATGAAGGTCGGCTTCACGTAGGACGACATGTAGCTGCCCACCCCCTGCCCCGTGATGCCGAAGAACGGCACCGCCACCAGCACGCAGAGGGAAAGGGCCGTCGTCGTGGAAAGGGAGCCGGTGGGCGGTTCGTAGCCGGGGATCATAGTAGCCAGACTGGCGGCGGCGATGAACAGGAAAAGCGTGCCCAGAAATGGGAGGTACCGCCGGGGCTGGCGGAGCCCCACTTCCTCGATCTGCTGCTCGATGCCGGTGATGATGATCTCCAGCAGGTTTTGCCAGCGGGAGCGCTTCAGGCCCCGGGAAAGCCGGCGGGTAATCAGCCACGAGCCAACAATCAGGACCAGCATCAACGCCCAGGTGCACAGAATCGTGGCGTTCAGCTTGGGGAGGGTGTTTGGCCAGGGAATGGCCTCGTCAGGACTAAGACGCATGGGGGGCCTCCTCAGCCGGAGCGGATTGGGTGGGTACCGTCGAACGGGTCAGCCACATCACGAGGCCGCGGGCCATGAGGAAGCCCAGCAGACAGACCAGCAGGCGCGGCAATCCGCCACTGGCAACGACCGAGTAGAAGCCGCCGGCGGCGATGCCCAACCGCAGCACGAAACTGCCGACAAACCAGAAGGCGGGACGTCTGGACGGGATAGCGCGACGCACCGTCCACCAGAGTCCCCCGAAGAAGACCGCGCCAAGGGCGGCACCGACCAGCCAGGCAAGCAGCATACGCAGGGGTTCATTCATCGCCATCCTCCTCGTCGTCTCGCATGGCTCTGTCTTCCTTGGCAACCCAATGCCAAGCATTTGTGCATCCCACGAACAGACCGATCACCAGCAGCATCAAGGTCCACGAGTGGGGTTCCGAGTGGCGTTTGTCCAGCCAAGTCCCGAGGGCCGCCCCAGCCAAGGTCGGGATCGCCACCGACCAACCAACAAGCCCCATCATGCCAAGGCCGAACCAGACCCCCTGCCTGCCCTTGCGCCGCGCCTTGAGCTTCCGCGTCGCCTTGGCGCCGACCGTGCGGCCGAACGGCGTCGGGTCGCTCGCTCTCTTGGTTGGCGGCCGGTCAGTCATGGTGAAATCTCGCTAGGCGGCGGATGAGGCCGCTTTCCATCTTCGCCATCAGCGAACGGACGCTTTGCTCCCGCTCGGTCAGGTTCAGGAACTCCCGCTCCACCGCTTCACGCAACTGGCTAAGATCCGTGCCGCCCAATGCCCGCCGCACGGAGACCAGCACGTCCGGCCCCGTCTTGACCAGGATCCCCTCGTCCACGGCCACGAACACCTCGCCATCGCTTGCGGTCTCGTAGCTCAGGATTCCCGGCACGAGGGCTGCGACGCAGTCCAGCCGCAGGGGCAGCAGGCCAAAGGCACCCTCGTGCGTGTCCGCGACGATCCGCTGCACGCCGGCTTTGTCGGCGAAGACCTCAAATGGTAGGAGAATCCTAAGATTCATGACTCTCGGGGACATCCTCGACGTTGGGTTTGGGTACGGGCGGGGCTTCGGCAGCTGGTTTGCTTGGGGTGGCAGGAGTGGGCTTGAGCTTCGCCTTGGCTTCGTCAATTGCCCCGATCATGTAGAGTGCGCTCTCTGGGTAATCCTTGAACTCGTCGTGCAGGATTCGTTCACAGCCATCCAGGGCATCGTCGAGACTGACCAGTTTCCCCTGCATGCCAGTGAACTGCTCGGTGGTGAAGAAGGGCTGGGTGAGGAAGCGCTCCAGCCGGCGGGCGCGGGCAACCACATTGCGGTCTTCGGACGAAAGCTGTTCAAGACCAAGCATGGCAATGATGTCCCTGAGCTCCGCGTACTGCGCAAGAGTCCGGCGGATCTCCTGCGCCAAGCGGCAGTGCCGGTCGCCGACAATGCCGGGCGTGGCCATCTTGGAGCTGGATTGCAGCGGGTCAATGGCCGGATACAGCCCTTCGCTGGCCCGTTTGCGCGAGAGTACAATGGAAGCGGAAAGGTGCGAAAACGTATGCACGGCCGCCGGATCGGTGAAGTCGTCCGCCGGCACGTACACCGCCTGAATCGAGGTGATGGCGCCGCTATCCGTATTGGCGATGCGCTCCTCCAGCGCCGACAACTCGGTACCCATCGTAGGCTGGTAGCCCAGCCGTGACGGCATCTGCCCCATCAGACCAGACACTTCCGAACCGGCCTGGATGAAGCGGAAAATGTTGTCGATAAGCAGCAGCACATCGCGATGCTCGTCATCCCGGAAGTACTCGGCCATGGTCAACGCCGCATGCCCCACCCGGAAGCGACTTCCCGGCGGCTCGTTCATCTGCCCAAAGAGCATCACCATGTTCGGCAACACGCCGGCCTCCTTCATCTCGCGGTACAGCTCCTCGCCCTCGCGGCACCGTTCGCCGATGCCGCAGAAGAGGCTGACCCCCTCGTGATGCCCGATCATGTTGTGGATCATCTCGGTGAGCAACACAGTCTTGCCCACGCCTGCCCCGCCGAACAGACCCGCCTTGCCGCCGCGTTCCAGCGGCACCAGGACATCGATGACCTTGATGCCCGTCTCGAAAATCTCGGACTTGGTGGACCGCCGGGCCAGATCGGGCGGGGATCGATGCACCGAGCGCCATTCGACGTCGGTCAGCGGCTCCCCTCGGTCGATGGTGTTGCCGAATACATCGAACATCCGCGAGAGTGTCCCCCTGCCCACCGGCGCCTTCAGCGGCCCGCCTGTATCTTCCACTGCCATGCCGCGGGCCAAGCCCTGGGTAGGAGTGAGCGCGATCCCGCGCACACAGGTCGCGTCAAGCTGGCTGAGCACCTCGATGGCAATGCTCCCCTCCCGCGCGTGAATCAGTGAATAGATGGGGGGCAGATGCGTGTCGAACCGCATGTCGACAACACTGCCACGCACCGAGACCACCACTCCGATATTCGGCATATCCGCTTGATTCTCCGTAGACTATCAGCCGCCAATCATCTGCCAGTTTACTCCCTCTCGGCTCCCCCGTCCAGCAGGCAGCCCCCGCGTGTCTCACTTTGGCTTCGCCTCCGGCTCGGTTTCAGCCGCACCACCTGCTACTGCGTCGCCAGATAGACGATGGAGTAGGTCTTGAGGTCGCTGCCCTTGATTGTGACTCGCACCACCCCGCCAGCGCGTGGTCCGAGGGTGACAGGACGGGCGTCGGCATAGTCCGGGGACACGATCCTGGCAGCGGAGATCATCCCTAGGCGCAGGTCGAAGACCAAGTCCTTGGCGATCACAGGAAAGGCATCCTTGGGGGTGTCGTTCGATATGACCGTGCCGTTCGCCAGGTGCCCGGAGCCGGTCAGATTGAGGAGATGTACCAGAATCTCCTCGCCGTCCTTCCCTGGCTGTCTGTGCACGCTCAGGAAGACCCGTTCCGGCACGGAAACCGCCTGCACGTCCAGACCGGCGGGAACGCTTTCGCGCACAATCCTCCGCAAGAGGCCAGCCACGGGCTGGTTCGGCTGGAAAGCCCATTTCTTGCCTGGGGTCTTCTCCCCCTCGAAGTTGACCAGGCCGAGGGGCGAGGCCAGATAGTAGCAGGTGCCCTCCCCTAGCCGACGGACGGTCAGAGCCGGACCGACGACCTTGCCCTGCTGGACGATATCGGCCAGAATCTCAACCCCCGCATCCGCTCGGGGTGTCACCCGGAACGCATACTTGGGGATGGGGATATTGGCCTTGTCTTGGCGCCACTGGAAGGCGTGGTCGCCCTTGATCGAGCCTTTCTTTGGATCGATGTCCAGCCCGAGGAGACCGGCCAAGCCAAAGGTCTCCCGGAAGACGCCATTTTCGTCCTGGAGCGAGGTATTGCCTGAGACCAGCAGCACGCCCCCCTTGCCCACATACGCGCGCAGCGCCGCGATCTGGGCGTCGCTCAGGCAGGCGATGGAGGGGAGGAGAACCGCCTTGTAACGCGAGAGCCGCTCTGGCCGCAGGTCGGCCTCAAGCAGAACGTCATGCTGAATGTGGCCAGCCGTCATGACCTGAGACATACCCAGCCCGTTGACCGTCCCGGGATATCTCTTGCCGAAGTCCCGTGTGGTGCTGCTGAAGAGCAGGGCCACATCGGCCACCGAACGAGCCGCCTCGGTTTTCACCCGCAACGGCCATTCCAGGTAGTGCTTCATATCCGCGCCGGCAATCGCCCCCATCCAGGTGGTCTGGCGATTCATCTGGTTCATGGCCCAGCCCACGTAGGCCGTATCGGGATTGTCGACGTGGTAGACAAGTCCCCAGATCGAGCAGCCAAGACTGTCGCCGATGGCGGTCTTGATCTTGCGGTAGGAGTAGACCGCGCGGCAGGACTCGTAGACGTTGCGGGACATGATCTCGGTACCCACGAAATCACAGGCTCTGGCAGCCTGGATCAGGTTGGCCCCCTTCTCTCTGGGCGCCCAACGGTTGGTGAGCCCGTAGTGGGTGGTGTAGACCATGTAGCAGAGGTTCGGATTGACCTTGTTGAACTCCCGTCGGAAGGCAAGCCGCCAATCCCCCACGCAACGCTGCCGCCATTTGATCCACTTCACCCAGAGCGGGTCCTCGTAGTTGTCGAACACGGGGGAATTGGGATCGGTCGGCAAGACCGCCCCCGTGTCCTTGGTGAACTTCGCCCGGCAGTGGGGACAGCCGCAGTAGTCCTTGGAGGCAAAGATGATCTCGTCGAGCATGAACCCATCCACGCCGGTCTCACGGGCGAAGCGGACAAACCGCCCAATGAGCTCCTTGCGCAGCTCGGGATTGCTCAGACAGACGATGGAGAAGGCGGGCAGTCCGTAGCGGATATCGCGCTGCATCCAGTCGGGGTGAGCCATCAGATACTCCATCCCCCTGCCCATATGGTTGACGATCGTGGTGTCGCAATGGTGAATGACCTTCATTCCGTGCTTGTGGGCGAAGTGGGTGATCATGTGGGTCATTTCGATCCCCTCGTCCCACCGGTCCGTATGCGCGAGATTCCAGAAGAACACCCCGTTGTTGATGGTGTTGAAGCCCTCGGCCTTCAGG
>JABGQJ010000336.1 GCA_018648945.1 Victivallales bacterium | reverse complement strand
CATTCCGGCGGGCACCCACCTCCACAATGTGGTGCTCTGGGACTACACCAAGCTGGCGCGACCCGTGCTTTATGCCGATGGTATCTTCGTGGGCGACGACGTACCGCCGGCTCGCCCGGTGGACGATGCCCGCCGGCCCGATCCACGGGTCTACGTATCGCTTGATCTCGATCCGGTGGAGACGGCGTTCACCCCCTTGCAGAAACAGGGCAGCGGTCGCCAGTATTGCCGTCTGCGCAATGGCGACCGGTCGCTGGTCTGGTGCGCCTACAGCCCGGACCGGCAGGAGAACGCCGGTTTCTCGGCCATCGCCGACTTCCTGCAACGCTTGGGGATTCAGGTCCCCGAGGTGCTCCTCCACTTGCCCGACGCCTGCGAACTGGTTTCCGAGGATCTCGGGCAGCACGACCTGCAACGTTCCCAGCCAAGCGACCGGGTTGGGCTGCTGCGCCAAGTGGCGGCCCAGGCGGCCCGGCTCCATGTGTTGGGCGACAAGGCGGTGCGCCTGGAGGAGTTGCCTCTGCAGCGCGGGTTCACCAAGGGGCTCTACGACTGGGAGCGGGACTACTTCCGCGAGAATCTGCTGGGCCGTTTCCTCGGCGCGTCGGATCTCTGGGCGCTAGCGGCACAGGAGTACTGTCAGCTGCGCACCCAATTGCTGGAACAGCCGCAGGTGCCCGTCCACCGCGATCTGCAGAGCGCGAACGTGATGGTGGTGGAAGGCAAGGTCTACCTGATCGACTTCCAGGGCATGCGCCTGGGAGCGGCGGCCTACGACATGGCATCCCTGCTCTATGATCCGTACCAGTGCCATCCCCGCGAGACTCGGTTAGCGGTCTGGCGGCATTACGGCGAATGTGTCCGTGAACTGGGTGGCACGCCGCCTCTCGACCATGTGCTGGCGGTCGGCGCCATTCAGCGTCTGTTCCAGGCCCTGGGTGCCTATGGCAAGCTGTGGCTGAAAGACGGGCTGGAGTGGTACCGCGCCTTTATCGTGCCGGGCTGCCGCATGTTGGTGGAGGCGGCGGAGGATGCGGGGGATCTGCCCGGCATCCTGGCCCTGGCCAGAGAGTGCTCGGAGCGCACGCGCGAACGCCTGGCGGAGAGTGGGGAGTAGACTACCTCCTCGGCAGGCCGCACTTCTCGCGGATGACGGGCTCGACCGCGTCACACTGGGCTTGGCGCAGGTTCTTGCCTGCTCGGATGGTGTCGCCGAGTTCCAGATGGCGGTCGGTTCGCGTTTCGTAGCGGGGCCAAATCAGCAGGTCGTTGCGCAGAGGCGAACCAGCCCTGGCAAAGAACGTCCAGTACCGGATCATGGCGGAGGACAGTCTGTGGTCGGTCGCATTCCCGAAGCCGGTGCCGAGGGTGCCGAACACATAGGGGATCTCGTTGCCATGGGTCGCGCCCAGGGCGCTCCGGGCCGAGCCCGGCGCCACGCGGGAGAACTGGTAGAGGTATACCTTCGCGCCCTTGTCGGCACAGAGCCGGGCGAACAGGCGGCACGGGGCGGTGAATGCGGCCACCGTCATCAGTTCGCGGAACACGGCGGACGCATCCTCGTCGCGAGGACAGGGGAAGCCAGCGAGGATGGCAGGGGTCCGGTCCTTGTATATAGCACGCACCAACAGGCGCAACCCCACCTTCCGCCGCGGGCCCCCGTTTTTGCTGCCGCCAAGGAAGAACGTCATCTCATCACGGTTTGTGCCCAGCAGGATCGGGACGCGGAGGAAGGCTCCCCGCGCGGCCAAACGCATGGGGGCGTCCGGCAGCACGACTCCGTCAACGAGAGGGCCGAACTTGAAGGTGTTCTTCCTGGGCCCCTCAGGAGCGATGGAGGCAGGGCAGCCGGCCACCAACTGCTCGGCCGGGATGGCCCGGAGCTGGCGGAGGCCCTTGACCTTGAGCCGCTGGGCGACCGTTTCTCCCTGCGTTTCGCCGCTCCCGGCTTTGCCTCGGAGCGGGCGGGTGATGCCGACCGGAATCCCGCTCTGCAGGATCGCACGATGGAAGAGCCCCTTGGCGGCGGGCGCGACCAGCAGGCAGCCGACGCTCACCGCTCCCGCCGATTCGCCGAAGATCGTCACGTTTGCCGGATCACCGCCGAAGGCCGCGATATTCTCCCGCACCCAGCGCAGCGCGGCGATCTGGTCGAGAAGCCCGTAGTTGCCGCTGACCCCATCGCGAGATTCGGCGGAGAGTTCCGGGTGCGCCATGAAGCCGAGGACCCCAAGCCGGTAGTTGATCGTCACGACCACCACGCCTTGCCGGGCCAGGGCCGCCCCGTCGTAGACCTTGAGCGAACCCGCGCCGACGATCATGCCGCCGCCATGAACCCAGACCATGACCGGTCGCTTGCTGCGACTACGCTTCGGAGCCCACACATTCAGGTAGAGACAGTCCTCGTCCGTGTGCCCGACCTTCAGCAGTTGCCCGGCGCGTTTGGGCTGGGGACAGGCGGGGGCGAAGGCCGTGGCATCGCGCACGCCCGGCCAGTCCTTGACGGGTTGTGGTGGTAGCCAACGCCGGGCCCCGACTGGGGGGGCAGCGTAGGGAATTCCTCGGAACACCTGGACATCGCCAGCGTCGGCAGTCGTCCCCCGCACGCGGCCATTTGCCGTCCGTACGGTGGGCAGTCCGATCGCTGTGTTTGCCATCACAACCAGTGCGAGAGCCAAGAAACCGCGTTGCATACTCGTCTCCAGTTCATGTACTGAAGGACTCTGTGCAATCTGCCCTCTCAACAGCTCCCCGGCCACACGTGTCGCGCGCGGCCCTCTTCCTTGGCTCCCCCACCGGAGGCACGCTGATGTCCAATCTCCGACGACGATTCCTCACCTGGGTGGAAGCCCGCGATGGCATCGCGCCATCCTGCCCGGCATCTGGTATTCGGGTGGTGCCCGCCCCGGCGGATGGCTTTGCTCTGCGAGCCTGGCACGAAGGGCGCGGCGTGCTTCTCTGCGTGCGCGATGCCTGGCAGGGAGCAGCCCGGCGCGCCGTGGCGCAACTGACGCCCGCAGAGCTCTTCTCGCCCTTCGGCACCTATGAGCTTGCCCGATTCACGCTGCCGGATGGGGTCGGGGTCTGGGGGCCAACCTGGTGCTACGCCGGGGATGCCACCACCCTCGATCCGGAGGCCGATCCACGCGTGCAGCCCCTCGGGAAAGCCGAACAGGATACTCTTGATCCGGAGCGCTTCTGGCACTCGATGCCGAAGGGGAAATGCGCGTCTTTTGGAGTGGTCGAGGACGGCCATGTCGTCGCCCATTCCGTGGTTTGGGAGCGCGGCGAGGGGACCTGGGAGATTGGTCTGGATGTCTTGCCGGGCGCCAAGGCGAAGGGGTTGGGCCGAGCCGTGTTCGAGACAGCCGAACGCTGGATTCTGGATCAAGATGGTCTGGTCATCGCGACCACGGCCCCCTGGAATGTGCCCTCGGCGCGAGTGATCCGCCGCTGCGGCCTGCGCTTCGTCCTGGCCGAACTGCGGGACCTGCCGTGCCCCATGCGCGTGCCCCCCCAGACGCTGGGCGCGCCACTGCCCGGTTGCGAGTTGCAGAACTACTACCCAGACTGGGCGCAGAATCACGACATCGGCGCCTCTGGCTAGGCGGGAGTCGCGCGGCCAGTCCCTGGCTTCGCTTCATACAGCCTATCGCTACACGTCTAAGGCAAGTCTGGGGCAACGAGTTGGGACTCGGGGAAGAAGCTCCGGAGCCCTCGCAGAGGGGCGGTACATAGTAGCCACGGGTGCAAACCCGTGGGGGGGGTAGGAAGAGGAAACGATAAGGCGTTGCCTGGCTAGGCTTGGTCCGAGGGGGGGGCCTGCCGGCAAAACAACAGGAGGACGGCACGATGCGTGCGGCGAGAGTCCGGTACGCCCGGGAGATGGCCTGCTACCACCTGATGAAACGGAGGGGATTCAGGAGAGGCGGGAGCGGCCGGCCGCAGTCCACCTGTAGTCGGGCAGCATGGGGCCTCACTGGGGAGGCAACGCGACGGCAGGGATCCGCCAGGTCAGACCAGGAGGACGTACTGGCATACGGTCCAATGGAACACCACCACGGTGTAGGCCATGCTCAGCCACCAGGCGCCCACGACAGCCACTCTCCGTTGACGGAATCGCCAGATGATGGCGCACCCCCCACCGACCGCACCGAGCTTGCTCAGGGGTAGCAGCAGGGGAGTGCCCAGCATTCTCTTGGCGAGCGGGTTGAGCTCGATGACCCCACCGGGGACACACGTCTGCATGGTAGCTACCAGATCGTAGAGGTTCAGCGCGGCCAGCAGGCCGACGCAGACAAGAGCCGTTCTCGACGCCACCTCGCCGACCGGCAGGGGATCGCGGAACGCGGGGCGGAAGAGAAACAGCCCCCCGAGGGCAAGGATGGTCAGACACAGCCCACTGACCAGGAGAACCCGCCGCCCCGTTCTCCTCTGTCCCGTCATCGACTCCACGCACGATACTGCCAGATCCAGGCGCTTGTTGAGGCCTGGTGAAGGGGTGAGCGTCGCCACCACCGATGCCCAGTCCACTCCCCTGGCACCGTCGCTCATCAGTTCCTCCAGCTCCCGCAGTTTCTGGTCCGCGGATGCGTTTCCCACGAGGACGACGAGAGCGTCCAGGGAGTCGGGGCGGTCCACCAGGCACGGCTTCTCGCCCGGCTCAAGCACCAGCAGACCGTAGTCCGCCAAAGCAACCCGGTACCTGGCGAGCAATGGAGTCTCGCCGACCTCCTGCCATCTGTCGAAGGGCAAGTCCGCTGCCGGCGCATCGGCATCGTCCACTTCGCAGATGGCTTCGCCGTTGAGCCAGATCCTCCCGTCCCGAATCGAGAAGTCGAAGGGCGGCGGCAGATCCTCGCCATTCCGGAGGACGAAGCCATAGGTGAGGGAGCCGAAGTCGGTCGGGATCTCCCTGCCCTCGGTGGATTTGGGACCGAACTCCGGACTGATCGGCTCGGAGGGCAGTTTGGGGCGTGCTGTGGTGGTCGACCGTGGTCGCCAGCGGGAGCTCGTGCGAGACTGAGGCTGGCGAGGAGGCGGGCGGGGCGGGGTTCTGCCCATGCTCGCCGGACAGAGCGAACACACGAAGACCAGCAACAGGAGCAGTGGCGGTGAGGCGTGGGAGGGCGAATGCATGTTCCTGCTCCTGTGGCTGGGAGATGCGGTGCGGAACGGTCCTGGAGGACTGTCTATTGGCCGTGGAGCGTGCTGTCCATGACCCTGCTTTCGGGGAAGGAGTCCACATGACCATCGAAGAACATGGCGTTGAATTGGCCGTTGTGGCGGGCAGTCATGTATGGAGCGCAGCTTCCCCATGGGCGCTTCTGGAACGCCCACCCGGTTTCGGACACCTCCCCCAGCCCGATGGTCGAGGAGGGCAGCACGATGGAGGTCATGGTGTAGTTGTTCATGGTGTCGCAGGGAATGCCATAGCTGCCCTTCCAGGCACTCACATCGGTGGGCAAGTTCCAGGAGTCGTAGTTGCCGCTATCCGGAGCGCCGCCGCTGGAGCTGGGGCACTCGTAGACATCGACGCTGTTGCCGACGTAGGAATACATGAGGTACATCCAGCACTGCCGTCCGCCGGAGGCAGGCATGTTATACGTGCCGCAACGGGTGGGGAACCTCTCGTTGTCGTCGGAGTACATCGCGAACGCAAGGCCGAACTGCTTGAGATTGTTGGTGCAACTGATGGCTCGAGCTTTTTCCCTCGCCTGCTGGAGGGCTGGCAGAAGCATCGCCGCGAGAATGGCGATGATGGCGATGACGACGAGAAGCTCGATGAGGGTGAATGACTTCTTGAGAACGGGGCATGTACGCATGGTTTCCGGGCCTTCCGCTGGGGGTTGGGCCGAGTGATCAGATCGGCACGAACTGGCCAGTCAGCGGGACATAGGCTCAGGGCATGGTCGTCGTGGTACCGCTGGCCTGCCAGACACGGTTGCTGGAGGCATGTGGTCGGAGTCGGGAACGAGGCTGGGCAGCTTCATGGATTCCACGTGGTCGTCGCACATGGCGAGGTCGAGCCGCTCGCTCCAGACCGGTCTACTGCGAGTGCCTGTGCAAGTGATTTGGCGGGTCTTGCCCCGGGCCTGCCGGAGAGCGGGCAGGAGCATGAGCGCAGGGATGGCGAGGATGGCGATCACGATGAGGGGCTCGATGAGGGTGAAGTGGTTGTGTCCATGCATTCCCGCATTCCTTTCCCTTGGTGCCGGTTCTGTTGCCGCGACGGACGAACTACTCCAGGGCCACGGCTCCATAGGTCTGCCAGTTGCCGACATCGGTGTAGCCGAGGAAGGTCGGATCCGTGTTGATGTCCGCAGCCAAGCGGGAATCGGAGTGGCCGTCCACGTAGCCTATGTTGGCCCGGTCCAGGTGACGGGCGGAGACGCGGGCCGCGCGGTTCGAGTCGATCCACTGGTTGTTGCTGTCCAGGACAAGCCCCATCTCGGAAGGCGAATAAGCGCCGCCGCCAAAGATGCTGCTCCGGGTCTTGCCGTGGTACCAGCTGGACATGGCGTAGTCGTTGGTGAACTGATCGGCCTCGCTGGTGCGGGCGCTGACCGGGCACCGGAAGACATCCAGCGAACCGACGTAGGGATGGACCAGAGGCTGGTAGCAGCCGTACGTGGTGACAACGCTGGTGCCGTTGTAGTAGCTGGTCCCGGAGAGGTTGTTGTATTGGTGCACGAACGTGTCGTTGTTGTCGTCCAGATACATGGTCCAGCCGAGCATGATCTGCTTGACATTGCTCGTACAGCTGATCGCTCGGGCCTTGGCTCGGGCCTGCTGGAGAGCCGGCAGGAGCATGGATGCCAGGATGGCGATGATGGCGATGACCACCAGCAATTCGATCAGAGTGAAGCGATGGGTGGGGGCGATTCGGTGTTTCATGATTGAGTGCTTTCCCATGTGGAGTGTTCAGATGCTGCCATTGTCCGTCCGGTGTTCGCGGCCCGGCCTTCGGAGAGGTCCAATGCAGTTGGGATGCCAACCACTGTTCGTGCGTGGGAAGCCATCCCAGCCCATGGTGATCGTGTAACCACTGCGCAGTTGTGCGCATCGCCGTGCAGAACCTGCGTACCGCTCTTCAGCCGGCCCGGGGCAGATCGCGCTGCGGTCCAGGCAATGCGTATGGAGTGGCCCCCCGGGCCGAAGGGATGTCAGCGGCGAAGGCAAGGAGTCCTTCATCACTCAAGTGGCCGGAGGAACTGCTGGCCAGTGTATCCGAGTTCCGGGAGCGGATCGGCGATGCATAGCTCCGACGAGGAATCGCGGAATCTGGATGACCTGCCAGAGGAGTTCCTGGCGCAATTGCGCTGCGGCGATGGCCCGAGGCCGAGAGCCATTGCCGACGTGCTGTGGACGAACTGGCCATGCTGCGCGAGCAGAATCCCGACGTCACGACCCACACGATCTGGCTTGGCGCCTACACCAATGCCCTCGCCGATCTTCTTGCCCGTCGCGCTCGTATGTCCGAAGCCCGCCCCCCCTGAAAGCGGCCCCGGCACGCCTTCGGAGCATTCCGGCGAGCGACCCGGTGCAGCGCTTTGCGGCAGAGCTTCGCCAGCAATCCGAGCGAATCCTCGGCAAACTCCGCAACCCGAAGTGCCCCAGCGCCTCTCCCGCGCCTAGGCATTGACCGAAGCGTGGAAGTCGCTGCAGGAAGTGGTCAGAAGGGCGACGAATAGAGTCATCACATTGGCTAGTCGTGCGTCCATCTCTCTGCTCCCGATTGGTCCCGTTTCCATGGCATGAAGCCGTCTGACAGTCGATGCGTGCCGTTCAGTTGACGGTGAATGAGGCGGTGCGAACCGTGCCGGTGGCCCGGTCTGTGGCGCGGATGGTCCACGTGCCTGGGGGATCGTTGAGGGCCAGGGGAATGGTCCCGGTGGCCTTCCCATTGGGGGCAACCAACTGGGCCGCGTAGTGCTGGCGGAGTCCCCCGTCGGGGCCGAGGACCTCCACGATGAATACGTGGCTGTCCGGTGTTCCACCATCTGTTCGCAGACTGAGCTCGTAGCGAAGTTCGCGCCCGAGTGCCGCCGTCTTGGGCGACGCGAGGCCGAGCCCGGTCACCCGGTAGGGGAACAGAGCGTAGAGGGCGGCGTCTCCGGGGAGGATGGTGCAGCGAGCGGTCT
>JABGQJ010000335.1 GCA_018648945.1 Victivallales bacterium | reverse complement strand
CGCAAGCCTGTTGGCGGTACGGAATGCGGTCTCGGCCCCGGCCCAATCCTGCTGCCTGCCCAACGTGGCACCCAGTCCATTGTGGGCTGCCGCATCGCTGGGGGCCAGCCTGATCGCCTCACGGTAGGACTGGGCTGCCTCGGCGAACTGACCTGTTTTCCAGAGCTCATCGCCACGCTTCCTCAACTGATCAGCGCGGCCCTGATCGGCAGTGGTGGCAGGTTGCACGGGCGGAGGCGTCCCGACACCCGTCGGCGGGGTCCCGACACCGGTCGGAGGCGTCCGAACGGCAGCGACACGTCCTGGCGAAGGCCCGGCAGGACGCGGGAGTTCCGGAGGGGCGTCGATATCCGGGATGTCGGGAACAGCGGACACGGGCGGCAGCGCAGGCACGCGATCTCGCCGCGCTGTTGCCGGGGACGTGCCGGCTGGTGGGTCGGGTCGCTCGACGCCGTCACCCGATGCGGCGACGGTTTCGGTCCCGGCTGGCGTGGTCGGCTCCACGGGTTCAGGCGGCTTGGGCGGCTGAGGCGCAGGGGTGAGCTTGAACGTGCGGTTGGAGTAGAAGGCAAGTGCCTTGCCGTCGTGATAGCCGTACTTCTCGTGAAACAGACGCATCGGGGGCTTGGCGAGCTTGGCAGTGACCTCGTAGTCTGTCTGCTCGTCAATCTGATCCGCCGAGAGGATCGTCTTGCCAGACGCTGGGCAGACAAACCCGGACAGCTCGGTGACGAGTCCCTCGGTATAGAGCTCACTCATCCTCTGGGGCAGTTTCCCGCGGTGCAGTATCAGGTAGAGGCGGGCGGCCTCGCCGAGTGTCTGCAAACTCGCGCGACATTGCTGCTCGTGGTTGGCCTGGGCGTCAGCTTGAGCCACCGCTCTCGGTGACAGGATCGCCAGAAGCAGAACGGACAGGATCACTGCGTTACGCATCTTGATGGTCTCCGGTCAGGCGGCGGCGCGGCACAGCGACGCGGGGGCATGGACAGGCGGTGTGATGGGCTCGAGGCCCGGGAACAGTGGATCTGAATGCAGCCAGCGGAGATCCAGCCAGCCTGTTTCGTCGGAGAACTTGCTGTCGGGCTTCGTGATGACCTTCTCCACCTCATCAACTCGCTCCTGGTACATCTTGTAAAGATCCTCGATCTCGGCATCGCTGGGCTCCCGCCACTCCACATGGCCCTTGGCGTCGCGGTAGATCCTCGCATTGGGGTCCTTCATATGCTTGATCTTCTTACCGTCACCCAAAATCCACTCACCGTCGCCGTCGGCGTGGTGGACCACACGGTTGTCGGCGTCCCTGATCCAGTCACCCGTTACTGGGGGATCTTTCCGGCCGCGAATCCCCTTCTTGGGGCGGCGATACTTCTTCCTGAGCAGCTTCTTGAAGTTGCCGCCCGTATCCTTGGCCAGGAAACTACGGAACTTGTTCACCGTGTCCAGCATGTTCTCTGTGCCAACCAGGCTGTTCATCTGTTCGATCCAGGCGTAATTCGCTCTGCTCTTGAAGCGCTCGGGGAGCTCTTCCGCCACCTGTCTCACGACTTCGGCCTGATCGCCCAGCGTCGCCACGCCAACGGCGCGACCGGTCGCCGCCAGGCCGGTGTCGATGTCGTAGAAGATGCCGTCGTCACCGAGAATGCAGTTGCCCAGGTGCCCATCGTAGTCGCCCAGAATGTAGCGGATAGTGATGTGCTCGGCCCATTCTTTGCGCAGGGCCATGACCACATCCAGCGGCAGGTCCTTCAGCGGCTTGCCCGGCACGTAGCGCACGATCACCCCGTACTGCACGCCGCTGTAGTCGACATCGCCGTGCTTGAAGGGCCCGACGTCCAGTGCCACCGGGTGAACTGCTGCGGCACGGCCCATGCCCGATTCGTTGATCAGCGCCGAGCCGAACGCTTCGCCAGTCACATCGTCTTCGGCTGTTCTGCACGCACTCGGGCTATCCTTGCAGGGCTTGAAGACGTATGCGGGTGTCCCATCCGCATCCTTAATGAGGAACACCGGGTTCATAGACTCGGGATTGGTGAAATCGCCGAGCTCCTTGACTGTGTCTTTCAGATCGGTGCGCACCCGCTCGACGACGCTGTTCACCTCATCCTGCTCGATCGCGCGCGTCACGTCGAGGGCCTGCTCGGTCTGTCGTCGGGACTTGAGTACCAGGCCGCTCTCCTGCATGGCTCTGACCTGGTTGATGCGGTGCTCCAGGAAGGCTTCGACCGCCGCGCCTTCGCGGACGTCAGACCACTGCTGGGCACGGGCCTCGTCCAACGCCTTGCGGTATTGATCGAGCGCCTTGTCGATCTTGCCCGAATCGATCTCGCCGGAGGCATGGAGCGCCTCGTCGCCGCGCTGCGTGGCGGCCCCGCTGGGGTCATCCCAGTACTTTTTGGGCCGGTACGAGAACACATCATCGGGACCGGGCAGCCTCTTCTGGGAGCCGATGAAGCTGCTGGGGTCGAAGTCGCCAGCGGGCTTCAGTTCGCCGGGCGTCTTGAAGGGCCCCGATGCGGTAGTCGTGCCGGCTGGGGAACGTGGCCTCGACATGCGGTTCGCATTCTTCTTGATGGTGCTGATCGAGTCGAGGAGTGAATCGGCCATGCCATCGAGCCGCTTCTGTGTCCGGCGGGCTACGCGCAGCGCCTTGCGGGCTGCCTTGTACTGGCCGTTCCGGGCCAGGCTCACCGCGCGGCGCATTGCCTCGGCGGGGATTGTGCCAAGCTCCAGACCAATCACGCCTCCAGAACTCCCGGGTCCCAGGGCACCGGCCATCTCGGTCAGGCGGTCGTTGTTCTCCTTGAGTTTGGCGTTGCGTGCTTCCTTCTCGATCGCGTCCCGGTCGATCCTGGGAGTTCCCCCATCGCTGGGCCTGTTGCCGCCGGTGCCGGCCGCTGCTGTTCCGCCGCCACCAGGACGGGCCGTCCCGCCGCCGGGTGTGTTGCCGCCCGTGCCAACCACTGGGGTCCCATCGCCGCCTGTTCGTGGTGTGCCACCGCCTGGTCGGTTGACGTCCGACGGGTGGACGTTCTGTCCCACGTCAAACGTCTTGGCCTTGCTGAGCCCCTTCGAGGCCTGTTCCATCTCATCGATGGCTCTCTCCAGGTCATCCATCATCCGGTAGCGCTTCGAGTAGGTGGCCTTGATGCGCTTGGCTAGCTTCTCTCCCTTGAGCACATGCGGCATGATTCTACTGATGCGGGTGTTCATGCCCGCCAGCAGTTCGTAGCCCTCTTCCAGCACGCTCAGTTCGGCCAGAGCGTGGATGAAGAAGGCGAAGGCAGGCGAGGTGTACTCGTTGAACGGCAGGTGCTTGAGAACGTTCTCGTCGACCACTTCGGGCAGGCCGGCATAGACGACCATGAAGGCGAAGACCCGGCCGACCTGGTTGGCTCCGTAACGGACCGTGCCGGCGGCGCGCATCGCTCGTCCCCCACTCGTCCCCATCTTGTTGAGAATCGCCGCATCCCTGGCGATGTCCTCGAGAATCGCCGTGCCACCAGGCAACTTCTCGATGCCTTTGGCCAGTTCCTTCAGCCGCAGTCCGGTGATGAGCGAATCCTGGGCCGTGATTGCCTCGGCGGTATACCCGAAACGCGCTCCCGTGCTGTAGGTGAGTGTACCCATGCGGTGGGTCACGCTGCGCCATGCGCCGACAGTCTGCCACCTGCCGCCAATCTTCGTGACCGCGCACGGCCAGACCGTGGACGATACATTCCAGAGATTGAAGAAGTCGGAGAAGTTCTCGATGTTGGCTGCGGTGAAGAGCGGCTCATACAGCCCGAAGCCGTAGTGAACGGCAAACTCCCCCTCGTTGCCCGGCTCGGCCAAGGCCTTCACCTCGGGCACATCACGGAACACTGCGCGCACGTCGGCGGCAAGACCCGCGACCTTGTCCCCTGGCAGACGCACATGGACCGATGTCTCAAGGTGAAGCCATTTCCCCAGCGTGTCGGGCTCGATCTCCACCATGTCCTTCAAGGGCATGCCCTTCTGGCGCAGCCGCTTGATGACCATCAGCCCGACGTGGTACTGGGCGACCTCCTTGTTCACGATGGTCGCGGTCTGCCCAAGCATGTCGACTCGGCCGGTGAACGCCGAAGCGTAGCTGACCGGTCCCGTGCCCCACCACAGGCCCTTCCACTCCTTCAGCGTGTTCCACCAGGTGTCCTCCTGGTCCATCTCGAAGCCGCGGTCCTTCATGTAGGCAGCGAACGCGCCGAAACTCAGACGCTTCTCGTTTTCCAGTTTCGCCGCAACCATCCCGAGCAACTTCAGTTCGAGGCCGATCACCTGCCGCTTGATCCCTTCGTTTCCTGGCTGGATGCTGGCGACCTCGCGTAGCGCCTCAAGCGCTTCGACCTGACGTTTGGTCACCTCCGCCATCTGCTTCTTGACCGCCTCCGGCTGGTTCGTCGCCTGCAGCAACCGAGCTTTCCAGTGGTGTTTCTCGGCGATGTTCCCGGCGAGCTTGGCGCGCATGAGCGCCATCGCCGAACGCGCCTCGTCTCCCTTGAACACCTTCAGGTCGATGTGTTTGGCCGCCTGTTCGTACCAGCCGGCGGCGTCGTATAGCTCGGCCAGCAGCGTCTGCTTCTGGTCCGTCCAGAATGTGCGGTCGGTCTCCAGCCTCTTCTTGCGGTGCCAGGAGCCCTTGGCTATGGCTGCCGGATAGTGGGCAATGACCTTGTCCACCTCGGGCCCCATCGCGTCGATCACGGCCTTCTGCATCTTCTCGATCTTGCCAACAAGCACGCCTAGTTCGGCGCGGTCCTTGCGAAGTTTCCCGAGCACTGCGTTGCTCAGGCTTTCCATGTTGTCGGTGCGGATCGACGACTCGCCGTTGAGATAGTCGCTTTCTTGCCAGCCATCCCGGTACCACTGCCAGGCACTCTCGACCAAGTCGCCCGCCTGCTCGTCCCGCTCAAAGCGGAAGCCGCCCATCATCAGTTCGAGCAGCTTCGTTTCCCGGGCTCGAAGCCTGTCGCGCTGCTTGCCGAGGCGTCCCAGGGAAGCCATCGCGGCGGTGATCGTGGACCGCGCGTCGTCGACCAGCGTATAGTGTTCATCATACCAGTCTTGGATGCCCGGATCGATCTGCGATGCCATGCTCGAACCAGCCGCGGGGCCGGGGCCACCGGCACGGTTGTCGGCCAGATCGCTCAGTCGCGCGACGTATACATCCGCATACTGATCGGCCCATGCGGGGTACCGATCGCAGTGGTAGACCACGCGGAACAGCCGGTGCGTTGGTGCCGGGTGACTTGCCGTCCAGCTGAAGGCGAGGACGCCCTTGTACTGTCTTTCCTCAAACATCCGGTCAAGCGAAGAGCCGTGAAGCCGTGGGGGAGCCGCCCAGTTGTCCTCCCACGTCCAGTTTCCTTTGATGTTGCGGTGGTCGGGGTGGTTCTGGATCTCCACGGGTTGGGCGATCGCGTCCTTGTAGTCGGCTGCGTGCGCCCGCTTCTTTGCCTCTTGCAGTCTCTTGGCGTGTTCCTCTGGTTCCAGGCCGGGGACGGGTGTGAACAGCACATCCGTGGCGGCGGCCAGAGCAGCATCAGGGTCCTCTTCGTCGTCATCGTCATCCTCGTCCTCGTCATCCCCATCGTCCTCATCCTGGTCGCGCGCGGTTTGCCGGCCCTGATCGTCGTCCTCGCTGGTTGGGTCGTTCTTGCCATACAACACCGCCATGCGGTCCAGCTGGCGGTCGATCTCCTCGCGGTCGTACCGGTAGGTGTAGATCTTGATCCACTCGAGGTCGCTGCGATCCCACCGGCCCGCCATCTTGTCGTAGGTGGTGAGGAACTGCTGGTTCAGGAAGATCGGCCGAACATGGTCATACATGCGGCTGGGAACGCGGATCTTCGCTTGCATGGTGCTGGTGTCCTGGGCCGGGCCTTTGTAGCTGAAGTTGAGGCGCTTGTCCGCCAACTTCTCGGTGCCTCTTGCTCGCCGCAGGGTACTTTCGAACGTGATGGACGAGCCGACGGCCTTGGGTTCCCCTTCCAGGAATTCGGTCGTCTCGTCGGGCTTGTTGTCGCCGCTGACTCGTCCCCACCAGCCACGGCGGCCGGTCTCGATACGCTGGACTTGGAACCCGTTCTGGCGGACGGTGATCTCAAGCTCGCCCTCCGCGATCACCTTCTGCTTCCACGCATCCGTCTCGGGGTCCCTGAACTCCTCCTCAACCTGGTAGTGAAAGATGCCCTCGGCCTTCTCGCCGACATAGTCCCACATGTGTACTCCATCCAGGCGTTTGCGGGGGTCGAACGTCAGGAAGAAGGCGGCCTTGCCGGGGGAGGCAGGCGAGAGGCCAATGCCGCGCTTCAAAGTGTGTGGCCACTTGCCCTCCTTCAGTTGCTCCCGGCGCCACTCTGAAGCATCATCGATGTTTTCGACGCTGTAGGTATTGCGCCAGGACTCGGCCGACTCGTACCAACGCAGCGGGTAGTCCTCTGTGCGCGAGAGCGATTGCCCGTCGAGTCGGTACATGCCGATCGACGAGCTTCCCAGCCGGAAGTGGGCCTTGCGCGGCTCCTTCTTGGGCTTGACCTCCGCGGGGGGATCGTTTCTTTCGCGTTCGGCCTGCCGTTCCTCCTCCGTCTTGGGTCTGGCCTTCTCTTCGGCATCCTGTTTCTTGTACCACTTCTCCTTGAACTTATCGACGGTATCGACCTCCTCGTACGGACCGAAGCCCGAGACGTAGTACTTGAGGATATACCGAGGGGTGTATTGATGGCCATCCACGTCCTGCAGGCGCATGTGGAAGGGAATGTGGACCGCAAAAGGCTGGTCCGACCAGGCAAACTGGATTTGCTGTTCGGTGGGAACAAGGACCTGGTGGTCCTTCCCGCGCTGGTAGAACTCCATGCGCTTCCACCAAGCGGTGGTGAGGAACGCCTCGCCTCCCTGAGCTGGCACACCCGTGCTCGGCAGAAGCAGGAGCAGGATGAGACCCAGAGGTATGCGGCGGAATCCTGTCATGTCACTCCTCTTGTGGGGGACTGATCGTTCGCACGCCTTGGTCAAGGCCAACTCTGCCATTCGCTCGGCGGCCACTCCGATATGCCCGGATTCCCCGCGGACTGGACGATGGGCTACCGTATGCAAGAGAGTAGGTTCTATCCGCCCTGCCTATTCGCTACGTTACCGATCCCACGGCCAGCTGCTCCCGTCAAGCCGATTCTCGCTGCGGCTGCAATGCCCCAGTCGTGGGTGGGGGTGCCAGGCCACTCCCCTGTGGGACGCACGGGAAGGTCCGGACCGGCATGGCCCGATGGGTGTCTTGCGCGAGGCCCCCCCTGCGGGGTGGTGAGCCCCGCTTCCCCAGCCTGGGCTTCCTCCAGCCGCGCTCTTCCCCCCTTCCCGCCGCGTTGCGCATCTTGCTGGTCTCCGGTCAGGCCGCACGGCACAGCGCCGCGGGGCCATGGATGGACGGTATCGTGGGCTCGAGGCCCGGGAACAGTGGATCTGGATGCAGCCAGCGGAGATCCAGCCAGCCGGTCTCGTCGGAGAACTTGCTGTCGGGTTTCGTGATGACCTTCTCCACCTCGTCGACTCGCTCCTGGTACATTTTGTACAGGTCTTCGATCTCGGCGTCGTCGGGCTCCATCATCTCCACGTGGCCATCGGCGTCGCGGTAGATCGTCGCGTTGGGGTCTCGCATGTTCATGATGTTGCCATCGACGTCCTGGATCCACTCGCCGTCGCCGTCGGCGTGGTGGACCACACGGTTGTCGGCGTCCCTGATCCAGTCGCCCTTCTCCTGGCCATCCTTTGGGGGGTGCCTCCGACCGCGAATCCCCTTCTTGGGGCGGCGGCACTTCTTCTTGAGCAGCTTCTTGAAGTCGCTGCCCCCGTTCTTGGCCAGGAAGCTGCGGAATTTTTGGACCGTGGGTAGCATGTCCTTGGTGCCCACCAGGCTGTTCATCTGCTCGACCCAGGCGTACATCGCTTTGCTCTTGAACCGACTGGGGAGTTCCTCCGCCACCTGTCTCACGACTTCGGCTTGGTCCCCCAGCCCCCCGATGCCCACCGCGCGGCCGGTTACCGCCATGCCGGTGTCGATGTCGCGGAAGATGCCGTCGTCACCGAGAATGCAGTTGCCCAGATGTCCATCGTAGTCGCCCAGAAGGTAGCGGATGGTGATGTGTTCG
>JABGQJ010000334.1 GCA_018648945.1 Victivallales bacterium | reverse complement strand
CACTGCCCGCAGGAAACGCACTTCGCACGCTCGAGGATATGTCGGCCATCAACCACCGAATGGGCGCCGTGCGGGCACGCCTCGACGCACTCGCCGCAATGAAGGCATTTCTGTGCGTGGTAGGCCAGCACAGGCTCTGCCTCCAGCCCTTCCGGGTTGTGGCACCAGTGACAACGGAGCGGGCACCCCTTCAGGAACAGGGTCGTGCGAATGCCCGGACCGTCGTGCACCGCGAACCGCTTGACGTCGAAGATGGTTCCCTTGACGGACATTGCGTCTACTCGCAGATGTTTCGGGCGCGGCGGATGTACATGTCCTGTTCCCTGCGGGAGAGCTCGGTGAAATTGACGTTCCAGCCGCACACCCGCAGTTGCAGGCCCTGGTACTGGTCTGGATGCTCCTGCGCTGCGACCAGGGTGTCGGCGTCGAAGATGTTGAAGTGGATCGCGATGCCGTGTTTCTCCATGTAGGTCCTCACCAGCGTCCGCATCGCCGCGAGGCCTTCCTCGCCTTGCGCGGTTGCCGGATGGACCATGACGTCCAGCGGGAAGTCGCCGGGAAAGAGCGCGGAGTCGATGCGCGTGACGGAGCGGATCAACGCGGTCAGTCCCTCGACATCCATGCCCATCGTCGGGGAAGCGTTCTTCGACATCTCTTCGCCGGCGCGTCGGCCATCGGGCGTTGCCCCCGTCTTCTCGCCCATGACAATGTACAGACGCGCGGTATGGAGCGAGGCCAGGTAGATCCCGCCTCGCGCCGTCGGGCGCATGTTGATCTTGTTCCCGACGAAGCGGGCCATGGCCTCGGCGTAGAAATCGACCGCCTCGATGCCGTTGCCGAACTTGTCCCGGTCGTGGAGGATCCTCAGGCGCAGCTTCCCATGCCTCTCCCAGTCGCTGCGGAGAATCTCCCGGAACTCGGCCAGCGTCAGCTCCTGTCGCCCGTAGACGAACTTGCGCACGGCCATCAGGGCATCGACTGCTGTTGCCAAGCCGACATTCAGGATGCTGGAGAAGTTGTAGACGGAGCCGTCCTGGAAGGCGTCGCGGGCCACCTTCAGACTGTTCCCCACGGTGGCCGAGAACACTTGCGCCGGGCTGATGTGCCCGAGGTACTGCTCGAAGTCGTTCGCGCAGGTGATGACGTTCTCGATGATCTGCCCGAGCTGTTTCAGATAGGCCGCGTAGAAGTCGTCGAAGGTGCGGAGTTCCCCGAGGTCGCCCGTTCGGCAGCCCAAGTCGATCCCGGTCTTCGGATCGACGCCGTCATGGAAGACCAGCTCGAAGGGCTTGAGCATGTTGACATGCCCGGCGCCGGTGCCGTTGCTCTTGCCGCGCGGCGAGAACTCGTAGCAGCCGGTGATGTCGCAGTTCCGCGCATCCTCCGCCGTGACGCCGACCCCCATCAAGGCGCGTCGAACTGGCTCCTCGCCGACGAACACGAGACTGCTGTGGCCCCGCCGGATCATGTCCAGCGCCTTGTCCAGGAACTTCTGCGGCGTGTTGGGCGCGATCTTCAGTTGCACCTTGGGCGTGTAGATGCCGAGCTTGTCATACTCCTCGAGGATGATGTAGGACAGCTCGTTGATCTCGCTCTCGCCGTTTTTCTTCGTGCCGCCCAGGTAGACTGGCTGGCCCCAGTAGTTGTCGATGGAGGCCCATTGCATCAGGAAGTAGTCGATGAACTCGCGCAGCTGTGCCTCCGTGTACCGGCCCTCCGCCATGTCCCGTGCGAAGTAGGGTTGGAGGGTGCGGTCGAGATTGCCCAGCGAACGTACCTGGAAGCGGTCGATGTGCTCGCTGAACATGAAGTAGAGGTAGATAAGTTGCAGGACCTCGTAGGTGTTCGTGGGGGCGCCCTGGATGAGCGTGCCCAGGCATTCGGCGCAGGCGAGCATGCGGGCATTGCCGTTCGCCTGTGACAGAGCGTACGAGCGGAACCGCGCCATCATCTCAAGGATCGCACCGTAGGTGATGTCGATACCGTCGAAGTAGGCCTGCGCCTCCGGGGTCATCTCGCCGCGTTCCTCGCGCTCCCGCCGATGGTGCCGCGCGCGTTCGCGAATGCCGGGGAAACCCAGTGCGAAGAGTGCGTCCCAGTCCGGAACGGAGTGGTCGAAGTCCTTCCACATGACCGCCGCGCCGGATGCGTTGTGGGCGTTTAGGAGATCCAACGTCCGCAGACGAGTGGCGTTGACCTCACGGTCCCACTTGGCGACCAGCGGGCTCAACGGCCGGTCGTTGCGGTCCCAGCACCCGAAGGCCACGAACCAGTCGTGTGGGCTGACGTCGATGCGGACGCTTCGCGCCACGCATTCGAAGGCGCGCGCCTTGATCACCTGATGCGGCTGTCCCGTCAACTCCTCGGCCAGGGCCAGGACGTCCTCCTTGATCGTGTCGTTGTCCAGCCCCGTCGAGGGATCGAAGGAGATGCAGCCGAGCATCTTCCTCTCACTGCGGGTGCGCAGGTTCCCGTCGGCGCTGTGCTTCCGGAACTTGCCCCACAGATATTCCTGATCCTGCTGCAATCGGTCTGCCATCACCATGACTGTCTGCTCCTGATGTGTCCGCATGTGTGCCAGCAACTATAGGTTCCCAGGCAGGCCCTGTGCAATGCCCGGATTCGGTGTGGATTTGTGTTTTTTTGACTCTCTGCGCGGATCTCGATGGTGGCTTGTCGCCCCGGCTCTCGGTCGCGCGCCATGGCTTGGTCGCTATAGTAGAATGCGGCGGCGCAGTGGCGCTATGGCCTTGTCTGCGATGGACGGCAACAGGAGTCGGTATGAGAAGATTGGCATGCGCGAGTTCTGCCCCCTGGCTCCGGCACTGCGTTGGTGCCATCGTCGGGATTGTGGCCAGTTCCTGGGTTGGGACTGCGTGGTCCCAGCCGGCCGTGCCCGTTCGTGCTCTCTCGCCCATGCCCGGCAATCTGGAGGGGAAGTGGGCATTCCGTGCCGACCCCGAGGACGCCGGGCGGAAGTCGGGGTGGCAACGCCCCGAGGTGGATGACGCCGCGTGGGAACAGCTGCGTGTTCCCGGTTACTGGGAACCCCAGGGGATTACCCAGACGCGCCCCGGGCAAGGGCCGAAGACCATGGAAGGCATACGCTGGACCGACTATGACGGTATCGCGTGGTATCGTCTCCGGTTCACCGTGCCGCCGGCATGGGCCAAGGAGGAGTTGCTCCTGCGCTTGGGTAGTGTTGATGACACCGACCACGCCTATCTGAATGGCCAACTCATCGGGCAGACTGGGGCCGATATGCCGCGCTCCGTCTCGGTGCAGCGGCAGTATTCCGTGCCTGTGGGAATCGTGCGGGCTGGCACTGTCAATGTCCTTGCCGTCCGTGTCGTTGATAGCGGCGGCCCGGGTGGTCTGATGGGACCGCTGGTATCTCTCTTGCCCCGGAGCATTCTGGAGAAACCCATGCAACTGCCAACGGAAGACCGCCCTCTCGCCGAACGCTTCGCCAACCCTCCCGCCGCCACCCGCATCCTGAAGATCGTCCACGCGCTGCCCGACGCTCCCGAACAGCAGAGCATGCTCCTGCTCGGCCTCGCCAACCAGGGCTTCGGCGGCATCGTCACCAACGTCTCCTTCACCAACTACCTCGAAGACGAGTCTAAATGGGAGGCGTTTGTGGCAGGGGTCAAGAAGGCGAAGGCCGGCGGCATGGCCCTGTGGCTGTACGACGAGAAGGGCTATCCCTCGGGCACGGCCGGTGGGCTCACGTTGCGCGACCATCCCGAATGGGTCGCGCGCGGCTTGCTGATCGCGGATCAGGCGACTTCGGGGGACGCCATCGATCTGCCCGTCCCGCCCGGAGATCTCCGGGTGGCCGCAGCCTACCCTGTCACGGCAGACGGCCTCGACCTGGACCGGGCAGTGGATCTTCGGCCATCCATTCGCGATGGCAAGGCAGCCTGGGTTCCGCAGAGAGGCACGTGGCACGCCTTTCTGATCACCGAATCCCCGCTCCATGAGGGCACCCATGCCGAGATCAGCTTGGCCCTGAAGCTGCCGTATATCAATCTGCTCATGCCCGAACCGACGGCCCGCTTCCTTGAACTGACCCACGGCGGCTACGCCCGGCACCTCGGCAAGGACCTTGGCAAGACGTTCGCTGCCACGTTCACCGACGAGCCCTCCCTTATGAGCCGGTTCTTCCGGCGCATGCCCTACCGGGTCTTGCCTTGGTCGCCAGCCTTCCCTGCGGAGTTCAAACGCCGCTGCGGCTACGAGATCGAGGAGCTTCTGCCCGCGCTGGTCGCCGACTGCCCGGCAACGGCGAGGACCCGCTACGACTTCTGGAACACCGTCGGCGACCTCGTGGCCGACAACTTCTTCGGGCAGATCCAGACCTGGTGCCGTGAGCACGGGCTGCCATCGGGCGGTCACCTGCTCCTCGAGGAACCCCTGCTCGACCATGTCGCCTTCTACGGCGACTTTTTCCGCTGTGTTCGCCGCCTGGACGCCCCGAGCATCGACTGCCTGACCAGTATCCCGTCTCGCGTGCCTTGGCGCATCGCCCGCATGATCAGTAGCGCCGCCGAACTCGATGGCAACACCCTGACCATGTGCGAGACCTCCGACCACGTCCAGCGTCACCGGGCACCGGGCGACAAGCGTCCGCCCGTTCCCATCAGCGAGGGCCAGATCCGGGGTACCGTGAACCGGCTCCTGCTCGGCGGGATCAACACGATCACCAGCTACTACAGCTTCAGCGGCCTCCCGACCGAGCAGTTGCGTCGTCTCAACGAGTGGACCGGCCGGTGTGGCACCATGCTCAAAGGAGGGCACCAAGTCGCCGACATTGCCGTGCTCTACCCCGTGCACAGTGTCTGGCCTCGCTTCCAGCCCGCCCGGGTCGGTCCCACCCACGCCCCCAAGGCGGTGACCGTTCAACGCGTCTTCGAACAGGCAACGGACACGCTCTACAACGCCCGGCGGGACTTCACGTTCGTCGATGCCCGGACGCTGGCGGCGTCTACGGCGGCCGGTGGTGCGCTCCGCTTCCGGGACAGCAGCTGGCGCGTTCTTGTTCTGCCATGTGCCGATACCTTGCCCGTCGCGGCCTGGGAGGGGATCGAGCGGTTCTGGCAGTCCGGCGGCGCTGTCATTGCCCTTAGCGCCCTGCCCAGCAACAGCGCCACCCGCTTCCCCGATCCCGCGATCACCGACCTGGCCACGCGCATCTTCGGGCGTGGCGACGGCATTCGCGCGCTCGGTCAACCCAACGGCGGCCTCGGCATCTACCTGCCCGGCGGCACGGAAGCACTACTGGCTACCGTCCTCGGTTCCGTTCTCGAGCCGGATGTGGCAGTGGACCCCACGGACGTCCCCATCCGCATGACCCACCGTCGCATCGACGGGCGCGACGTCTACTTCCTCATCAACGACAGCAGCAAGGAGACGGCCGCCAGTGTGCGGTTTGCTGCCACGGGCGCAGGCACGCTCTGGGATCCGGCCTCCGGTACGAGCGAGGCGATGGGCGGGACCGCCAGCGATCTGCGCCTGGGGCCATACGGGGCGGCGCTCGTCTCCTTCGACCAGGCCCGCGCCCGGCGGCGCTACGCGGCAGACGCCGCGACGATTCCGCGACTTGTCGCGGCTCCGCTCGTGACCCAGCCGCCCACCGAGGGGCACGGCAAGTTCGTGGATGGCCAGTTGGTGTCGGCCACCGCAGACGGCGGAGTGAGCACATGGCGCGCCACCGCGACCCTCACCAAGGGTGCCGTGGATACCCATCTCTTCGTCTCCTTCCGCGCTGACGGCCTGCTTGATCTATCAAGAGCCGAAGCCCTCCGCTTCGAGACGTCGATCCCGGCCGGGCAGAGGACCTCGTCGCAGCTGTTGGTGCTGGCGCACGAGCGTGGTGGCGCGATCTACGTGGCCCACTCGGGCCGTTCCCTGGCGGGAGACGAGCACGTGACCTCCTACGTGCCTTGGTCCTCGTTCGGTCTGGCCGGTTGGTCCAAGGACGCCGACGGCGATCTCGACCGAAGCCAGGTGGAGTCCATCAGCATCGGCTGGGGTGGCTACTTCGGCACGGAGAAGGAGAAGGTCATCTTCACCGTCTCCCAGCCGCAGACCGTCCGCATTCAGGCTGGGGCGCCTAGGGATCGGTGATGCACTGCCCAAGTAGGGATCGGCTCCGCTGTCCCAGGTAGGTGCGCCGGGCCCGGTGCACATCCTCGTCCCTATCCAGGGCGACTCGGGAACGCCCGGCCGGGAGTGTCCCGAGAGAACATGGGCCAGCCCCTTTTTGGGGAGGGACAGTGGACGGAGTGGACGGAGTGAACGAAGTGGGCTCAGTGGGCTAGGCCCCGGACTCGTCTGAGCCCACCAGCCGCAGATTGCTGCGGACACCGTTGCCGCCGCAGAGCGCAGGCTGTATCGTGCCCATGGTGAGTCCCGTTCGTGCAGGTTCGCTTCTCGGTCGAGGAAGACCGTACGGCGGAATCCGCCGCTTCTCAGCTACCCCGCTCCGGAGCAGGGCGTCTCGCTTGCGCCAGGTAGCGAGTTCTGGCCCACGAGAGCCCAGTGGTGCCGCGTCCCAGGGGGCGAACGGAATCAACGACAGGAGGGAAGCATGCGACACAGCCGACAACTGATGACATTGACCTGTGTGCTGGCACTGACCGCAGCGTTTGGCAACGCGGCCCCATTGGCTCTGGTCCGGAACGGTGATGCACGCGCACAGATCGTGGTGCCGGACGAGGCGTTCCCGGTCGTGCAGTACGCCGCCGAGGAGCTGCAGTACCACATTCGCAAGGCGACCGGTGCTGAGCTGCCGATCGTCGCCGAAGCCGCTGCGGATGGAAACGTCCCCCATCACATCTACCTCGGGGCGTGCGGGGCAACGCGAGCGGCAGGCATTGAGCTGGAGCCAGAACCGCCGCCCGCGCAGATCTACGCCAGCAGATGGCGTGTCAAGCACATCATCCGCACCGTCGGCAACGATCTGTTCATGACTGGACACGACAACGCCGGGCCGGTGGGATCGCGTTTCCAGATGACGCGCCACGGCACATTGTTCGCCGTGTACGCATTCGCCGAGGAGCAGATGGGTGTCCGCTGGCTTTGGCCGGGCGAGCTCGGCGAGGTCATCCCCAAACGCAAGAGTCTGGTCGTGAACGATCTGACCGTTTCCGCCCGCGAACGCTTCGCGGAATGTGAGATGGGCACAGGGGGCTTCAGGTACGGCAAGGACCGCTGGCAATCGCAGGAACACTTCGAGGCCTATAGGGCGGCTGTTGGCACGTGGTTGCTGCGGCATCGGATGAATGTCTGCAACGGGGTGACCTACTCCTACGGGCACTACTTCCATCAGAACGCCAAGTACACCGAGCGGTTCCTGAAGAAGCGGCCGGACTTCTTCCAGTTGCTCCCGGATGGTACGCGAGGCTACATCCCCGGTTGTCGTGCCCACATCATCTCCATGTGCGTCTCGAACCCGGCCCTCCACCAGCAGATGATCACGGACTGGCAAGGCTACCGAACGATACACGAACTAGTCCCCCGCGGTGGCAAAGTCATGGGTGGCCTCGGCTGGATGCTGAATGCCTGTGAAAACGACACATGCGCAGCCTGCACGTGCGAACGTTGCCGGGCTTGGGACGCGCCCGATGCGCGCTTCGGGAAGCACGATTACTGGAACGGTACCCGCTTCATCACCGACCCCGGACTCGACACCCGCTACCAGGCCGCACGCCCGGACGACGACGGCGACGCCGGCACCTGAACTGTCGGACCGCTATGCCCGGTTCTACCTGACGCTTCAGAGGAAAGCGGAGAAGGTCGACCCCGGCGTCGTCGTCATCGGTTACTCGTATTCGAACTACACCCAGCCGCCAAAGGAAGCAGCACTCAACGACCGGATCGTGATATCGATGGTGCCGTGGCCGTATTTCCCCTGGACGCAGCAGGACATCGAGACGATGAAGACGAAATGGGACGGCTGGTATGCCACCGAGGCCCGGCTGAAGCTGCGCCCGAACACGCTGCACACCGGCCACAACTTCCCGGTCTTCCTGGCGCGGAAGATGGGGGAGATGTTCGCACACCATGTCGAACGGTCGGCGGTCGCCACCGCGTTCGACAGTCTCACGGGCCAGTGGGGAAGCAAGGGTCCGGACTACTATGTCCTGACCCGCAT
>JABGQJ010000333.1 GCA_018648945.1 Victivallales bacterium | reverse complement strand
CGTTGCCCTTCGAAGGCACGGATGAGGTTGGTGTAGACGCGGAGGCGGACCTGGTTGCTACCAGGGGTGAGTTCGCTGCGGTTCACCAGGATTCGGCGCGGCGACCAGGGCAGGGCGTGAGCTGGATTGCCGTTCAGAGATAGCTCTATGGCCTCCTCGCAGAGGCACGGCAGGTGCAGCTCGAGCAGGATCTGGTCCCCGTCGGGAAGGTCCTCCAGGAAGATCTCACAGGTATAGTCGAGAATGCCGGAGAAGTGGGGGAGGGCGTTGGTCTCGTAGGCCTCGAAATGGCCACCCTTCGGCCGGTCCACCAGGCGCAGCGGAGCGAGTTCGACGCCGAACACGCCAGTCAGGTAGAGCGGGTTGCGCAATCCCCCATCGAGCCGGTTGGTCGTGACGTGGATCGCGAGTTGGTTGACACCGGCTTGCAGCCATGGGGTGAGATCCAGACCGAGACTGCCGCGCACGTGGGTTGAGGTGGGCCGGAAGTCTGCGGCAGTGAAGGCTGGTGAGTCGTTGAGTCGGAGCGACCAGTCGCCGAGTAGGCTGCCCGGTTCCATGACCAGCTCAACTGGCGTGTTGGTTGCGTAGTGGAAGCCGCAGGAGTAGCGCAGGTCCAGCGTGGGCAGGGCGAGGGTTGGCATCTGGCCGAACGCCTCGCGGATGTTGGGGGCGTAGTGGAACCCGCCTTGGCCAAGCTGATTCGACAAGGGAACGGCGTCGACCGTCTCGCTCTGCTGCGGGGTGCCAGCCTCGTCGAGGATGGCGAGTTGCCAGCGGTTCAGGCGGGCCAGATTCGGCGTCTGGGGCTCGACCGCGCAGGTTGTTGGGAAGGCGATCTGCGCGGTCGGCGGCGGGGGCGCGAGTGGTTGCTCGGACTCCACAAGCAGAACTGCCTCGAATGGGGCGAGGGTGCGGCGGCAGGCGTTGCCATCCCTGGCAAGCAGGGCCGGCAGGTTGTCCTGCAGCGGACGCTCGGCCAGTGGGAAGTCGGCCTTCAGGCGGAGGTCGACGGGAGTTGCACCGTTGTTGATGAGCAACGCCACGCGTCGCGTCCCATCGGTTCGGGTCACGGAGAAGACGCGGGTTGCATCCCCAGTAATGGCTTCCAGGCGCAGGGAAGGTGTGTCCTGCGCAGCGGCTGCCCTGGCCAGTTCGGTGGCATCAGCATAGGCTTCGCGACGCAGGGCGGTGCCGGGGAAGCTGGCGAGCCAGTCCTCGAGTTCGGGCTCGGGTGCCGCCATGTCCGGGACAATGACCGTGGTGACTGCCAGGCCATGCAGACGCAAGACCCCGTCGTGGGTCTCGCCTTCGGCCAGGATGTCGCGGTCGCAGACAAGGAAGTCCACATGCTCGGCGACCAGCGCATGTTGGAGCTCCTCGTAGTCGGCCAGTTGCTCGCGAGTGGGGAGCCCGGCACTGGGTTCAACGAGCAGGATGCGGGCGTCGATGTGGGTGCCCTCGAAGGCGCCGAACAGACGCTCGGTGCGGTCGCTCAGATTGCGGAAGAGCGGCCAGTAGGGCATCTGGAAGAAGAAGGTGGGCGGTGCGTCGTGCTTCTTGAGGGCGTGGGTGCTGTAGAAGAGACCATGGGGCACCAGGTACCGGATACCGGCCCAGATCAGGTTGTCGGCGATGAGCCGGGCGTCCTGCAGTGTGCCGCTCCAGCCGAGGCTGTGGTAGCACTCGCAGAGGGCGCCCTCCTTGCCGTAGAAGAAGGCGGCGGAAGCAGTCGTGCGCGCGTTGCGGCGGGGAGACTGCCCGAGCAGATCCTCGCGCTGGGTGCCGGCCTTGGTGTGCCCCGGGTCGCAGCCGGGGATGTCCATGTAGCGGAGCTGGGCGAGGCGCATGCTCTCTTTCTCCCCCGCATAGCGGATACCGTGGGCGGCGCACCATTGGCTCACCGGCTTCTCAAAGCTCTCACAGAAGAGCTCGTAGACCAGTTCGCGCAGATCGCGCGCGACGCGTACATGATCGGGGTGCGAGCCATTCTGGAGGGCGCTGAGTTTGCCCAGCAGGTCGTAGCCGTAGGCCTTGCGGAAGGCATCTGGGAGCAGGGCGCTCCAGTGGGGCAAGGTCTCGTCCACGAAGATGCTGGGGACTTCCTGGGCCAAGCGTTCGCCAAAGCGGGCGGCGTAGCGCTCGTGGGTGAGCCGCAGGAATTCCTGCATTGCCGCCGGGTTGAGCACGTCCACGTAGCTGTCCCAGTACTTGTGTCGGGTCACGCGCATCTGCACGGAAACGAACACGCGCCAGCGCCCAGGAGGCAATTCCGTCTCCAGGCGTGGGGTCGGATTGCTGGCGAAGTAGCGCTTGCGGTTGTAGACCGTGAGGCCGCCGATGTTGTAGGATTCGTCGGGCAGGACAAGGCCCACTGCGGAGCGCAAATCGCGTTCCTGCGACCAATCCGGACCGTCATCGGTCAAAGGACACGCTGTGCAGGCAAGCACGTAGCCGGGGGGCAGGCTGCGCTGGAGCGGGCCGCCATCCACGTCGAAACTGCTCTGGGCCAGACGTGTGGCCTGGAACTCCGGGCGTCCCAGAACCACTTCGCCGCCCGCCACACCACTGGGGTAGGGATACTCGTCGTAGAGGTGCGGGGCCATGCCATGTCGTCGGGCCTCATCGAAGGCGACTTCGACGAGGTCCATGAACGCATCGGATAAGTAGGGCTGGTCGAGGCCCTGCCGGGAGTGGATGTAGAATCCACGCACCCCGGCCTGCGCCATCTCCTGGATCTGCCAGCGAATCTCGTCGGCTGAAAGGCGGTCATTCCAGAACCAGAACGGATGGAAGCCGGGGGCGAAGGCGGCAGGGCTCACGGTGGGTTCTCCGTTACTCGACGGACTTCAGGTAGGCGATGGCGATGGCGAGCTTCTCCTCGATGGGCTGGGAACCGAAGTCCTCGATGGAGATGAAGCCGTCGTAGCCGACCTTCTGGAACTGGGTCATCATGGTCGGGATATCGAACAGGCCGTCGCCCAGACCGCACCGTTCCCACTTCCACTGCATGGTGCCCTTGTCGTCCGGCTCCCCGAGCAGCGGGCGATGGGCGCCCATGTGGCAGTGCGCCAGGTATGGTCCGAGCAGTTGCAGGGCCAGGGAAATGGTCTCGTAGCCGTCGCGGACCATGTTCTGGGGATCGTAGATCACGCCCACGTCGTCGGGGCTGAAGTTGCTGGCGAGGCGATACGCGAGGGAAGCGCTGGGGTGGATGGTGTTGCCGTGCATTTCGATCAGGATCTTGATGCCCGTGCCCTTGGTCAGTTCCAGCACGCGGGCGAAGCCAGCGACGGTCTCGCCGTAGATCTCCCAGTAGTTCTTGCTGCCATCGGCTTTGAAGCCCGAACTGGCTCCGACCCGGATCATGGGTTGGCCTGCTGCTACCGCACCATCGACCAGATACTTGATCTGCTCCAGGTCCGTGCAGGGCGCATTGGAGGCAACGCCCACCAGAGTCAGGCCATGATCGGCCAGAATGGCGTTGATTTCCGCGGCCTTCTTCGCGAAGTTCTCGGGAGTGACGTCGTTCACATGGTAGCCCCAGCCCGAGGGTTCCGCCTTGGCGCGCTGCTCGTCGGTGATGCGGCGCACGCGCAGTTCGACGCCGTCGAAGCCGAGGCGGGAGAGCATGGCGGCCTGTTCGGCCATGGTCAGTTCGGGCATCGCGACGGTGGTGGCGCTGTACTTCATGGAAAGTCTCTCGATGGTTGGTTGGCAGCCGCTGGGACCGGGGCATGACACATCTCGCATAGGCTACGACCAGCCCGGCTGATGTCAAGGGCAACGGCTGATCCTGGGAACGCCGATCTCCAGCTTGGCACGGGCCTCCTCCCGGGATGCTTGCTTGACTGGGTGACGAGGGGTAGGTTCTCTTGCATGAGGCCAGGGACTCACCCTCGGCTGGATGATGTTGATAGACAGCATGGCCGCTTGGCCAAGGAGGATCAGAACCATGAAAACCATCGCATATGCCAGCGTTCTGGCGCTACTTGTCGTGGGCTGCAAGGGCACACAGGAGCCCCGCAGAGCTGCGCGGAAGACGGGCGTGGATTTCGCCAAGGAAGGGATCGCTGCCGGCAAGGATGTCAAGGTCGTCACGATTGATGGCAAGGAGTTGCTCCACTTGCCGCGGGTGCACTTCACGGCGCACAGCCTTGATATCGGTCACGAGTTCTACGAGTACAGGGACGGGAAGCTGGTGAGGGTGCCGACCACGAGTGAGTGATCTCCTTGCCCTGGCCGGATGCCGGAGGCAGTGTCAAAAGGTCTCCCGACGGTTGGCTGGCGGCCGCTAGGGGGGATGAAACATCTCGCATGGGCTGCGACCGGCCCGGCTGATGTCAAGGGGCGATCCCCCGCATGGCCCCGGCCAGTCCCCGCCCAGCCCTTGATCCAGTGGACGGGAACGTTACCGTAATGCCGGTTGGTCGGCCTGCGGCCGTATGCGTGCACATCTGGTCAGTTCAGAGAGTCTGATGGGAGAATGAAGGTGAGAACGACACTGGTTCCCGCTCTGCTTGTGGTTGCCGCGAGTGTGGGTTGGGCAGGGGACATTCCCGATGGGAAGCTCGGTTTCCCCTTGGGGAAGTACCTGACCATTGAAGGCAAGGCTGCTGAGGGCGGGTTCAAGATCAACCCGACCTGCACACTCGTGGTCGATACGGTCAACGGCAAGAAGCTGGAGAAGCCCATAGGCGTCATCCTCGATCCCCTGAAGGGCAGTCTTCCCCAGACTGGCCGCATCACGGTGCGGGGATATGAGTCGGGACGCATGATTGGGCTGCCCAGCGAGGTGTCAAAGGCAGAGCGGATCATGCCGCCGCAGGCCGGCTGGCAGTTCTACCGCACCTTCGTCATCACTTCCTGGGTCCAGCCCAAGGGTCCTGTGGCCCTAACACTCGCGCAACGCCGGAAGCAACTGGCGGAGGAGCGCAGGCGACTGCTGGAGGAGTACAGGAAGCAGAAGAAGGCTGGCGAAGGGCGGTAGTTCCTACGGGCCTCTTTGGCAGGAGAGCAGGCGATGATGGCGAAGCCCAGATCACACTCGGCATCAATCGAGTCGGGAAGCCCTGGCTACCAAGGCGGGCAAGTGGTTCCCTTCCCCCTGCCCGACAGCGTGTTGGCCTTCATGGCCCAACAGCGGGGATCTGCTCCCGGACGCTACCGCTACGCGGGTGGTTGCCTGCTGCCAACTGTCTACTCCTCGTGCTATGCAGCCATGGGGCGGCACCTGCTCAACGACTTGCCGGCGCTCGCGGCAGCGGATCGCGAGGACTGGATCGCGTACTTGCAGAGCCATCAGGACGAGGACGGGCTGTTCCGCGATCCGGTGATTTTCGGGCAAGGCTGGTACGATGGCGATCCGCTCTGGTGCGGGCGTTCGCACCTCGCGTGCCATGTCGTTGCGGCGCTGACCTGCCTCGGCGGAGTGGCGGCCAAGCCCCTGCGCTGGCTGAAGCCGTGGCTTGATCCGGATGGTCTCCGACGCTGGCTGGAAGCGCGCGACTGGGGGGAACGCGTGGCGTGGACTGGCAACGAGATCATGAACGTCGGCGTGCTGCTCCAGTACGCCCGCGACTTTCAGAATGACAGTCGTGCGGGACACGCAGTGGCGGTGCTGATCGAGTGGTTGGCGACCCACCATGTCCACCCCGAGACAGGCGTGTGGGGTGCAGTCGATGTGACCGATCCGGTCTGGCGCAGTCACGCTGTCCAGGCCGCGTACCACTGGTGGCCGCTGTTCTTCTACGACGGCGTGGAGCCCCCCCATCTCGGACGTGCCATCGACACCGTTCTGGCGACCCAGAACGCGCGCGGCGGGTTCGGCTGGGGGGTGCACCACGCCGCCGAGCCCTTCCTGAGCAGCGCCTGCGAGGACATTGACTCGATCGATCCTCTCTGCCGGATGATGGCGTTGACTGAATACCGCCGCACCGATATCCAGAGCGCCTTGGCGCGTGCTGCCGATTGGGTGCTGACCAATCAGATGCCCGACGGGGGATTCGTGTTTGTTCGCAACCTGCCCTTCGAGTATGGTCATCCGCAGCTCCGCAGCGATGTCGGCCACGGGGCGATGTTTCCGACCTGGTTCCGGCTGCTGTCGTTGGCCTTGATTGGCGGAGTGCTGCCTGGCCATCCGCTCGGGGTCTACCCGTGGCAGTTCGTTTCCTGTCCAGGGATGCAGTTCTCACCGCTGGAGATGAAGCCATGAAGACCGTCGTCGTCCTGGATGGGATGTGGGATTTCGTTGCCGATCTCGACCCAAAGTACCACGCCGCTCGCAGGGGCTTCGAGAAACCCGAGGCCAACCGGCGCCACTGGCAGAAGGTGCCCGTGCCGGGGGCCTGGCAGACGTATGGCGAGCGCTACGCCATCTTTGAGGGGGTTTGCTGGTTTGCCCGCGAGTTCATGGTGGGAGACGAGGCGGGGTCCGCTCGCGCCCGGCTCTGCTTCGGTGCGGTCAACTATCTGGCGAAAGTATACCTGAATGGCGTGTTGGTTGGCAGCCACGAGGGCGGATACACGGAGTTTTCCTTTGACGTGACTGGCAGGCTGAAGTCGGGGCGCAACCACTTGGCCGTGCAAGTCGACAACCGCGCGACCACGATCAAGTGGCCCCCCTGTCTTGGGTACTTCAACTACGGCGGCATTCATCGCGGCGTGCGCCTGGAACTCGCGGGCGGTCCCGTCTTGTCTGAGGTCACGCTGCAGGCTGCCACCATCGCCGACGGCTGGGAGCTGGTGGTTGGGGGGCGCGTGCTCGATCCGCCGGCAGACAGCATCGTCTGCGTCCGCAATGGCGACGGGATATCCTGGGAAGAACGTCTGCAGCCGGATGGGGTGGTCGCCGTGCGCGTGCCCTTCTTCGAGGTGCCGCCATGGACCCCGGAGAATCCTCATCTGGAACCCGTCTCGGTGGAACTCCTCGATGGTTCGCGGCGGGTGATCGACCAGTACGACTGCGAGTTCGGTTTCCGCACCGTGGCCATGCGCGATGGACACGTGCAGCTCAACGGTGGCTCCTATCCGCTCAAGGGCGTCTGCTATGTCTGCGATTCCGAGGCGAATGGCCTGGTCCTGACCCCGCCGCAGATCGAGATCGATCTGCGGCTGATGAAGGACGCGGGGTGCAATGCCGTGCGCTGTCACTACCCGATGGACTCTGGCTTCTATGATGCGTGCGACCGGCTCGGCCTACTGGTTTGGATCGAGCCCCCGGTGTACTGCTACCATCCTGCCGACGGTGAGTTGGGCACCCGCTTTGCCGATCCGGACTGGTTGGCGCTGGCGGAGCAGATGGTGCGCGAGATGATCGTCACGGCCCGCAACCATCCGTCGGTGGTCATCTACGGCATCGGCAATGAATGCAACACGGCCAACCCCGAGGCGGCGGCCTTCTTCACCCAACTCGCCACCACCATCCGTGCGGAGGATCCCACCCGGCTGCTCTCCTACGCTGCACTCTACGGCATTGTGGGTCCCCTCGCTGACCTCGTCGATGTGCTGGGCATCAACTCCTACTGGGGCTGGTACGACCGCATCTGGAGCGCCCAACGCCCGGCAGAAAGCGCCGATGGCAGTGCCTTGCCGACCGTGGAGCGGGTGCCCATCGATCTGACCCCAATGCGTGAGATGCTGAATGCCGTCCTCGACGGGAATGCCGACGTCGCCCTCTTCCTGACCGAATTCGGGGCTGATTCCGTCCCCGGGAACCACTCGGCGAGTCGCGACCTCTGGTCGGAGGAGTACCATGCCGACCTGCTCCGCGAGATCCTTGGCTTGGCCCAGGACCATCCGCGCATCGTGGGTACCTTCCCGTTCTGCTTCTGCGACTACCGGGACCCGTCCAAAATACCCAACGGCTACTGGGACGAGCAGAACCTGAAGGGCCTCGTGGACTATCGGCGGCACCCCAAGTTGGCTTTCCATGCCGTGCAGCAGGTCTACCGGGGACCTCTCTCCTGATTGGGAAGAGCGCTTCCTGTACCAGGGGCTGCCGGAGTGCTGCCGTGCTACCCGATGGAGTTGCGGCAGATGCTGCCTTATGTTGGTAGTGCAGCCCCACACGCAAGGAGTTACGCAAATGGTGCATATGCCCAGCAGACGGACGCTCAAGTTTGCCACGATGGGAGTCCTTGCCTTCCTGGTGGTGGCAGCC
>JABGQJ010000332.1 GCA_018648945.1 Victivallales bacterium | reverse complement strand
GGTGGCCGGGGAGAACTGGGGCTTCGAGGGTGCGGCGGTGGGTATGTACGACGCGACTCGTCCGAACGGAGGCTACTGGAAGGGCGATCCTCGCGGCAGAAAACCGCATGTTTCGCTCGCGCCGTGGCAGTTGGCGTTGCCTGAAGGCCAGAAGGCCGGGTTCATCCGGATCGTCGATGGCGATGACGCGCCGGAAGGCAAGCGCTACCTGCAGACCGTGTCGTTCCACCCGTTCGTTCAGCGCGTCGTATCCACCGAGGCTGGCACCACCTACCGACTGACGTTCCAGTGTCGGAAGGCCACCCCGGATACGTCCACGAAGCTTGCCGTCTTCTGGGACGACAAACGCGTCATGGACAAAGCCCCGACCGACACGTGGGCGAGTTACACGCTCACACTTGAGGGAACCGGCAGCGACCTGCTCAAGTTCCAGCGCACCGGCAGTGCGAACGTCTGCCTCGACGCCGTGCGCCTGGAGGCAGCGCCGTAGCTGCCGTAGCCTCCTGCACAGTCGACTGCGGCGCGACAGGGCCGGGCCATCTCGGTCACTCACCTCACCGGGCGGGTCGGGCCTCTCGCCAGGGGATCTCCCACGGCGTATCCGCCAGGGAAGCGCCGTCTTGGCGCTTGTAGGATGCCAGGCTCAGTTTGTCGGGCGAGAGAGTCGTCTCCCTTGCCACTGCCCGGGTGAACGCCTCGGCAAAGGTCTCCACTTCGCATTGCTCGTTCAGGGGGAGATTCTCCTGCCACGTACCTTCGTTCAGGTTCACTCCTCTGGGTTCTTGGTCGGGGAGTGGAGGCGGCGCGAAGGTACGGAAGGTGCCGCCCTCGAAGGAGGAGGGAAGCCCATGCTCGCGTTCCCAGGCAAGCGCGCGTTCCCGGAAACGCTTGGCGATATCGGGTTGCTGCGCGGCCAGATTGCGGAGTTCTTGTGGATCCGTTACGAGGTCGTAGAGCTCCTCGGTATTGCCGTCTGCCCAGATGGTGTACTTGTGGCTGTGGCTGCGGAGACAGAGCCAACGGTCCCGGCCTCGTCCGTAGTCGATGACGTATTCGGTGCGTGGCTGGGCCAGGCCGCCCCCGGCATTGCCGAGCAGGCTCGCCCCGGGCAACGGCGGCAGGCCTTCGGGGTAGGGAATGCTCAGTTCGTCCAGCACGGTTGGCAGGACATCGGTGAGACCGACGAGATCGCCACGCACTGTGCCGGGGGTCGTGCGTCCAGGCCAACGGAGGATCAGCGGAACGCGCACGGACGGTTCATAGGGTACGTTCTTCTGGGAGAGTCCGTGGTCGCCAAGCATGTCGCCGTGGTCGCTGACAAAGAGCACGGCGGTGTCATCGGCCATGCCAAGGGCATCCAGCTGGGCGAGCACCTGGCCGATGGCGTGGTCCACGTGGGTCACCTGGCCGGCATAGAGAGCGCGAATCCGGCGGATGCGCTCCGGGTCGCGATGGGCACCGTCCAGGCGCGCCCGATGCGTCCAGGTGACCGATGGCAAGGTGGCGAGCGGCCGCTCGGGGTACACCGGGTCTGCCATGTCAGCGGGATCGTAGAGCGAGTCGTAAGGCTCGCAGGGCGCGAAGGGGGGATGTGGGGCGATCCAGGAGGCCCAGAGGAAAAGCGGGCGGTCTCCCCGTTGGGATCTGTGATCGTGCAGTGCCTGGCAGGCCCGCTTCGCGACCCAGGCGTTCTGGCTGTGCTCCTCGGGGATGCCGCAGGTCTGTGGTTGGTAGTAGAGCAGGTCGCGCAGGCCCTGGGGATACCGGGTCCGAATCCCGTTGGCCTTGAGACACAGAAGGTAGTCGTCATCGAGGCGAGCGGCACAGCACTCCTCCATGCGCTCGTGCTTCTCCAGCCCATAGTGCCGACCCAGGAAATGCATCTTGCCAACGGCATGGGTGTGGTATCCCTGGCCATGCAGGAGAGTCATCAACGTCGGCAACTCGGGAATGGGGCCGGGCAGCGCGCCGTTGGCAAACCAATGGTGGTCCCGCATGCGCCGTCCGGTAACGAAACTGTGGCGACTGGCGATGCAGACAGGAGTGGGGCAACACGCCTGCGAGAACCGTGTTCCCCCAGCGGCCAGAGCATCGATGTTCGGGGTCTGGACGATGGCATTGCCCGCGCAACCGAGGACGTCGTGGCGGAACTGGTCGCTCATTAGAACCAGGATATTCACGGGCGACTTGCCCCTCAGAGGAGTCCTTGCCAGCCTTCGTCGGCGAGTGCCAGCAGGGAAGTGATGGTCGGCTTGTGCTCGGTCTGCTCTTTATCCAGTGGTCTATTCCTCCCCCTACCCCAATCGGGGTCGCGTACCCCTCAACCCCTCAGCCCCGAACCTGTCCAGCCGCTGCTGGTCGCTCATGATCAGGATGATGTTCGGTCGTGCATCAGCCATGGCTAGGCGTCCAGTATGTGCCTTTCCTGGAGAACGACGTGGCGGACCTTCGAGCCGTACCGGCCAGGTCCTTTCCTCTCTCCCGGGAGATCAGTATAGGTGAGATGGATGAGCCCGTCACGGCTCTGGATGACGGTGGGGTAGGAGAATTCCCCTCGGCCCTGGGCGATGGTGAGCCGGTGGGGCCAGGTCTCCCCGCCGTCGGTCGAGACCGCCAGATTGAGCGGCGTGCGCCCCTTCTCTGTATCGTTGAAGGCCAGGAGAAGGTGCCCATTTGCGAGGCGAGCCAGGTCCAGGCCGCTGTCGTTGTTGCGGAGCGCGGTTTCCACAGGCTGGGACCACGCCAACCCGCGGTCCTCCGAGTATGCCTTCCAGATCCTGCCGCATCCGGTGCGGAAGAAGGCGAGAATCCTGCCATCTCGCAGCGTCACAAAGCTCGGTTGAATGCACCGCCCATTTTCTGGCAGGGAGATGGGGGCAGAGACGACCCACTTCTGGGATTCCGGCAGATGGACAATGGCAGCGGATGCCTTGGTTAGCTCCATGGTGACGGGTAGCACGAACCGGCCGTCGGGGAATACCACTGGCTTGTTCTTGCCGAGAAGCATGTCCAGTTCTGGCGTGTGGATGGGGTCCGACCAAGTTGCTCCCAGGTCTGGCGACACCCGGTGGTAGAACCGCGTGCCGCCGTTGCACCATTTCCCGTAGTTCACGGGCAGGATGGCCCACAGGTCACCGTTGGGAACCGTGAAGAGGCGCGGATTGCCCGCAGCATGCCCTGGCACATCCCAGAGCACTGCGGGTTCGTCCCACGCAGTCTGTCCGTGGCGCAGCCGCGACCAGTAGTGCGACGAGTCCGGCGAGCCCTCCTGCGCGCCGCCAAACCAAGCCGCCACCAGATCCCCGTTGGGCAATTCCGCCAGCGTGGAGGCATGGCAGGATGGCACGCCAGCAAGCGTGTCGTAGATGAGTCGGCTCTGCATTGGTCCTGACATACTGGGTTCCTCCGGGCTCTCCATTCAGGCCAGCGCCCCAAGGGCAAGGAGGGCGTAGAAGGTGTATTCGCAGTCGGGGGTGGTGTCGGGGATGGCACCAAAGCCGCCGGATTCGTCCCAGCAGGACTCGACGAAGGCGGCGGTCTTGGTTTTGTCGATGGAAAGGCCCATCCGAAGCAGGCGATTGGCGGCGAGGGCGGTGGCGGTGGAGAGGAGATCGGGAATGGGAAGATCCGTCACGGCGGCAAAGCCGCCGTCGCGCTGGCAGCTCTGGAACCAGCTGGTGGTCTGCTTCGGGGGGAGGCGCCAGCTGGAGGCGCGCAGGACGAGGGCGGCGACCGTGCCGGGCAGTGTCCCCTGGGTTGCGTCGGGATGACCGGCGTAGCCGCCGTCGGTGGCGCGGCAGCGCTCGGAGGCGGCGATCGCCTTGCGCCGCTGCGGCAAGCGGACACCAAGGGCACCGGCGGCGAGCAGAGCAAGGTAGCCGCCGTAGGGCGTGCCTCCGCTCTCCTTCTCGTCCACGCTGAACCCCCCGTCAGGCTGCCGGAACCGTTCGAGTTGGGCCAGACAGGCTTGGGTCCAGGCCCGGTCGGGTGCGGGCTTGCTCAGCGCTCCTCGGCAAACGGCGAGGGAGGAGAGGTGAACCAAGTCCAACTCTGCCCCGTGCCCGAAGCTGGCCAGGTAGGGCTCGGCCCCGGCTTCCTCGACCTCGAGGGCGCGCAGTGCGCCTAGGGCGAAAAGGGTGTAGTAGAGATCGCTGGTTCCGGCGGGGCCGCGGAATCCGCCGTCGGGTTGCTGCCGGGCGAGCAGAAACGCGTGGATTTCGTCGCGCGCCGGGGGGTCGAGAAGGCACGCCCCCCTCGTTGCCAGTTCCTCAAGGCGCTGGAACGGCGAGAGTGGGCGAAAGAGCGCCCTCATCGGGCGGGGCCGCTGCCGGTGCGCTTGGGGCGGGTGCGCCCCAGAATCCGCGCGACCAGACGGCGGAGCAAGCCCTTGAGCTGGGAGTTGCGCAAGGGGATGAGGGAACGGACTGCCTCGTTCCGGTAGTGGTCGAGCAAGGTCTCGGCATGGGCGGTGATGCCTTCCTTGGCCAAGGCCGCCAGGAAGGGTGCGACGCGTTCGCGGGTCGGCTCCGCCAGCGTGTCCTCCAAGAGATCCCTAAGCCGGAGGGAGCCATGTTCCTTGGCCAGGGCGAAGAGAATCGAGGGGCGCCCGGCCAGCAGATCCCCGGCCTGGTCAGCGGCGAAGTCGGCCAGGTCGTCGCGAATCTGGTAGGCGATACCGAGATTGTGGCTGAACTCGGTAAGCACGCCGTGGGTGGCCTGGTCCGCCCCCCCGTGGAGCACGCCCAGCCGCAAGGCCACTTCGAACGCAGGGGCGGTCTTGCGCGCGAAGATACTGAGGGTCTGGGCCAGACCCAGCGCCTTTGGCGTCCGGGACCAGCAGAGCTCGTCGCCCTGGCCCAGGGAGAGGGTGCGGTGACCGGCCGCGGCGATCCGCAGCATTTCAGCGCGTTCTTCGGCGGGGAGATCCGCCTCCGCCAACAGGCGGTAGCCTTCGCCCAGCAGCAGGTCGCCCACATTGAGGGCCACCGGCATGCCCACGCGACGGTGGAGGGTGGCAGTGCCGTAGCGCAGGTCGTCGTCGTCCTCGATGTCGTCGTGGATCAGCGACGCCTTGTGAAAACACTCCACGGCCACGGCGACCCGCCGCAAGACGGATGGCAAGCCGGAGAGATCCCGCCCCAGCAGGGCCTGGCAGGCGGCGACGGTGAGGAAGGGCCGCCAGCGCTTGCCCGACTGGGCCAGCCACTCGACGCCCAGGTTCTCGCTCTCCGTGCCGTCTTCCGCAATCAGTTCGGTGAGGGCATCGGGTTCGAACCAACTGTCCACTTCGCGTCGCACGGCGTCCACGTCCACCTGGTTGGTCCAGCCGCCGTCGGCGCGCAGGTTGATGGCCTGCGTGAGCCATTCCAGATCCACGCCCGTGTCCTTGCAGCCATCCCGCAGCAGGGGGATGGCGAGGCCCGGGACCGCTTCGGCGGCCATGTGTGGGAAGGAGCGTTCCAGACCGTCCAGACAACTGACCCCGATCACCGCATCCACCTTGCCTTGCTCCAGCAAGCGGGTGACCACGGTGGTCCCCTCGGCGATCAGCACCACATAGCCGAGGCGTTCGGCCTGGTGTTGAATCCCCCCCATCGAGCAGGCCCCGCATTCGTCGCAGAGCAACCCGAAGTTGTCGTACTCCGCCTGGCAATGGGTGCTGGAACGCAGACACTGGGGCAGCAGCAAGAGGCGCCGGTCGTAGGGCAGGCCAGCAATCGTGTCCCGCCAGGCGGCGTTGCTGAGCAGGACGGTGAGGAAGTCGAGGACGTCCTCCGCCTGCTCCATTTTGGCCAGAATCCCGGCGTGTTCGCGCAGTTCTTCCAGGGAGAGTGGAGGGACGAGCCCCTCGTCCCGGACATAGGCCTCCGCCGCGTCGCGCAGAGCTTCGCGGCGCGCGCCAGCCACGGGCACTCCCGCCCGGATGGTCTCTTGACTATGGGGTTGGGGACTATCCATATGCGCCAAATCCAAAGAACCAGTGTTTCTTGGCAAATCGATACATCCAGTCCCTTTCGGGGATGGGGGGACCAGCGGTACCGTGACTGTTGTGCGGGCACATGGCAGCCAGTTCGGCGAATCCCGCATCCCGTCCCGTGCAGTCCCGCGCGCCGTGGGTCTCCATGAACTCCTTCGTGAGTTCGGGTCGCTCCAGCATGATGCAGCCGCGCGTGGTCTCCGCCGCCAGCGTGCGGAAGTCACGCAGGAACTCGGACTCGGCGATGGTCTCGCGCAGGGGACCATCCTTTACGTTCTCCTTGGCGAACTGGATGATCGGACAGGGCTCCACATCGCCGAAGGGGTTGATATGGTGGCTGATCCCCGTGGCGGCGGGGCAGAGCGCCTCGCCAGCGTCGTCCCAGTAGGCGTCCACGATGGCCAGGGGCGCCACTGGGCGCTGATCGACGATGAACTGCCGGGCCCGGCGCACCTGCTCCGGGCTCAGGGCGAGCTCGGGCGCGGGCTGGGGGCCGACCGGGCGATAGATGTAGTACCACATATACATCACCCCCAGATCGCTGACTTGCTGTAGGAACTGGGTGCTGAGCAGATCGTCCAGGTTGGATTGGCAGAGGCTGGTGGCTACGCCCGTGATCAGTCGTTCGCGGTGGCAGTTCTCCAAGGCCTCGAGCGAGCGGCTGTAGACGTCGTGGCCGCCGCGGCGCACGTCCGAGACCGACGCGCTTCCCTCGATGCTGACCAGGGGCGTCACATTGCCCAGTCGGCGGAACTCCTTGGCCACCTCGGGGGTGAGCAGGAGGCCGTTGGTGAAGATCAGGAAGTAGCAGTCCCGGTGTTTGGCAAGGACTTCCATCAAGCCCTTGTGGAGCAAGGGCTCGCCGCCGAGGATGCCGAAGAACCGGGTGCCGAGGGGACGGCATTCGTCGATCACGCGGTCGATGGTCTCTGCATCCAGCTCCGACGGGCGCGTGTCGCCGGTCACCCAGCACCCCTGGCAGGAGAGGTTGCAGCGATTGGTGATGGAGAGGAAGAGGAACGCAGGGAAGGACTCGCCTTTCTTGAGGCGTCGCTTGAAGGCGTTCACCGCCCGCATGCCATGCCAGCCGAAGTTCCAGGCGAACTTCCAGAGCAGGCGAGGGGAGGGCTCGGCTAGAAGCCGGGCGATGGTACGCAGCTTCATGGCTCCTCCCCCAGCGCGCCTGGTTTGAGCAGGCGTCGCCGTTTGCTCCGGGCCGCCAACTGGTCGCGGACATTGCCCCCGGTCAGTTCCTCGGGACTCAGCCGGATGCGAGCACCGGCCAACTCCTCCTCGGAGAGCTGCGCGCCATCGACCGCCGCGTCCGGGCATTTCGGGAAGATGATCGCATTCACCGGGCAGATCCGGGCACAGGCGGGGCAGTCCAACTTGCACTTCGCGGGGCGGAATGCGTCCACGCGACCATCGTCATCGCGACGGTAGACGCCAAACAGGCAGAAGCTGGCACAGCGTCCACAGTCATTGCAGCGGTCGCGGTCGATGACCGGGAACCACGCATCCTCGTCCTCGGGCACAGCGACGTTGGGGACTGCGGCGTCCTCCGCCGGATCGAGGTCGGGCAATGCTTCGCCTGTCCGCAGATCGGTCACCCGGTCCTCGGCGAGCTCCAGCCCGACCGCCGCGAAGAGCCCGCGCACGGCGCGGGGATGGCAGGCCGCCACCCGCCCACCGGCGGCCACGAAACCCTCCAGACCTTCCCCGCCCGCCTGGATCATCGCACAGAGATCATCCACCACCAACACGGCGGAATTCTGGGGGAGATCCCCAAGGGCAGCCTGTGGAATAAAGTCGCGATGAGAACAGCGGCAGATGATCAGCGGCATATGGTCTTTCCTGGACGGGAGCATTTCGTCAAGTATAGGCTGACAGGCCAGCCGGTCAAGATGGCCGCCTACTGTCGCCCTACCCACAGACGCACGCAGAAACGCAACGTTCCCCGTGTCCTATCGTGTCCCTCTTCCCGGTAGCTGCCTCTCGCCCTGCGGGAACGCGCCACAGCGATGAGAGATCGCTGGCCGCCGGTCGGTCTTTGCCTCTGGCACGGAAGAGAACTCGGTCCTGCCCAAAGGAACACGTCCGTCTTCCTTCGTCTGGGCGTTGTCCAGCACCGGTGGCGCGAAGCCGGTGGGGGCTTGTTCCGCCGGGCAAGCGTTGTCTTCTCCCCC
>JABGQJ010000331.1 GCA_018648945.1 Victivallales bacterium | reverse complement strand
CTTTTTGCCCCGCATGATCGAGCTGCAGAAAAGCTATGCGCGCGACCTGCTGACCCACCTCAACCCCTATACCGGCAAGTGCTACGTGGACAGCCCTGCCCTCGCTGCGGTCGAGATCAACAACGAGAACAGCTTGGTCGGGCTTGTGGTCCCTGGGAAGCTGCCCAGACTGCCAGACCGCTACGAAAAAGTGCTCACGGGGCACTGGAATCGCTGGCTCGCCAAGCGATGCGGAGACTCCGCCGCCGTGAACCGCCGCTGGTCTGGCGTCAACGAGCCACCCGGCGAGGAGCTCCTGACCAACGGGACCTTCGCCAAAGGCAGCGAGAACTGGACGGGCGAAAGCCCCGACGTCATGTCCATGGCCCGGACCGACGGCAAGCCTGCCCTGCACATCCGCTGCCTGAAGCCAGGCAAGCTCGCCTGGACCATGCAGATGCACCAGATCGGCCTGGAACTGAAAGACGGGAAGCCCTACACCTTCCACTTCCAGATGAGGAGTGCGAAGCCCGCCAAGGTCCAGACTGTCGCCCGCCTGGATCACGCCCATCCCGAGAGCGGACGCTTTGAGGTGGTCGGGCTCAATCGCCCGTTCCAGGTCGGCCCCGAATGGCAGGACTACTCCTTCACGTTCCTGGCCCGCAAGCCACGGGGCAAGGGCAACCGCATCGGCTTCACCTTTCCCAACCAGAAAGGAGAGTTCTGGCTCGCCAACACGTCACTCAAACCGGGCGGGCGCATCGGCGGCATCGCCCCCGGCGAGTCGTTGGAGGCCGGCACCATCCGGCGCCCACTGGGCATCGCCGAATCCACCGCCGCGCAGTGGCGCGACTGGATTGCCTGCACCATGGATATCGAGAGCACGTATTTCGCCGAGATGCGCCGCTTCCTCAAAGAGGATCTCGGTGTGAAATGCCCAGTCATTGGCAGCCAGGTCTCCTATGGCGGCATCTATGGTGCCTTGCGCGAAGGTACGATGGACTACGGCGACATGCACGCCTACTGGCAGCACCCCCGCTTCCTTGGCCGGGCGTGGGACATGAGGAACTGGCGCGTGGCCAACACACCCATGGTCGATGCGCCCGAACGCAGCACGCTCGCCCGCCTCGCCCGCCACCGGCTCGCGGGCAAGCCCTTCGTCGTCAGCGAATACAACCACCCCGCCCCGAGCCAATACGCCAGCGAATGCTGGCCGATGGCCGCAGCCATCGGAGGCGTCCAGGACTGGGACGGGATCATCGTCCACAACTACCTCAACTACGGCCCCGGAGAGTGGACCGCTGGCCGCAAAGTGGGGCTCTTCGACACCGCCACCAATCCCCAAAAGACGCCCTTCGTGTTCGCTGCTGCCGTCCTCTTCCGCACCGGGGCGTTGGCACCGGCACCGGCACACTGCTACCGATCATACACGCAGTCATTCATCTCCGAGGGACTCGCGCTGGGTCAACTCGGGATCGTCGACGGCTGGCCACAGACGGGCGAGGATGGTCTCCTGATGCTGAACCGCAAACTGAGCATACGCGTCGCCCCTCTCGGGGACGAGGCACCGGGCGGCATGGCTTCCCGACCAAAACCACCTGCGCCACAAGTGCGTTGGCAGCACGGCAAGAACAGGGAGCCCCGTCTCACGGTTGACATCCCCAGCGTAAAGGCCGTGACCGGGCAGATCGCTGGCAAGACTGTGGACTTGGGCGGTGCCAAGATCTCCATCCGGGCCAGCAGAACAGGCTACGCCACGGTCACTCTCGTCGCCCTGGATGGCAAGCCGGTCAGTGTATCCAGCCGCCTGCTGCTCAGCGTCGGCGGCAGCATGGCGAATACGGGCTGGAAGTGGAACGAGGAAAAGACGATGCTGACCAGTTGGGGGAAGAGCCCAACGTTGACCGAGGTCATTCCCGGCCAATTGACGCTCAAGCGTAAGGGCGACCAGAAGCTCCGCGCCTTCGCCTTGGACGGTGCCGGACGTCGATTGAGCGAATTGCCCATGGAGTCAGGCGAAGGAAACCACTGGACCCTCCCCTTTGGCGACGCAGGCACCATGTGGTACGAGATCATCTCCCGGTAATCGGGCAGGCGCCCCGATGCCAAACGCAGTCGCGCGCCCGCCGTGTGCGGGGAGCACATGCACCTCCCCGTCTTGTGTGCGAAAAGCGCACCGTACAGAGAGCACATGCACCTCCCTGTCTTGTGTGTGGGAGGCGCACCGTGTGCGGCGATCTTCCCATCTCCAGACAGAGAAGGACAGCCTCGCACAACGAATCCCGCCCAACCAACAGGCCTACTGGGCCGACTCCTGCCACATATCGGCGACCTCCTGCGCACAGCGCTGCAGCGCCGCTAGCAGAGCCGGTCGGTGTTCCGGCGTATAGCGCGCCGTAGGCAAGCACGTGCCAATGGATGCGGGTACCATGCCGCCCACCAGTGGCACGGGAACAGCCAGCGCGGCAACCCCCAACACCGCCTCCTCCAGCGTCTCCGCCCAGCCCTGTTCGGCCACGACGGCAAGCTCCGCCAGCAGTGCCGCCGGTTCCGTAATTGTGTGTGGGGTGCGTTCGGCGAGTTGGAGACCACGCACGAAAACGGAGCGTGCAGCCTCGGGTATCGCAGCCATCAACACCTTCCCAGTGGCCATCGTGTGGAGCCGGAGGAAGCCCTCGGAGTTGGGCGTGACGGCCAAGGGCTGGTCGAATCGCGCCTGGGCGATCGGCGCGGCACGGCGGCCCGTCAGTTCGATAAGCAGGACGGACTCGTTGATCTCCCGCGCCAGCTTCGCCACCGGCCCCCCTGCCAGCGAGGCGCGCTCATCCCGAGAAGGCCGATCACCAGCCAGCCGCGCCAGCCCTGGCCCCAGGCAATAGGGTGCGCCGCGTCCGCTCTGCACGATGAACTCGTGTAGTTCCAGCGTTCGCAACAGGCTCTGGGCCGTCTGCGGGGCCAGGAACAGGCGGGTGGCCAAGTCCCGGAGGGATAGGCCCTCCGGCTCGTTGGCAAGGACCTCGAGAATGAGGATCGCGCGATCCACCGACTGGACCGAACGGGTGGCTTTTGCGCACATGGGCTTGCACCTACGAGATAGCTCAATAGAGTAGTACTGTCGTATTACTATACGATATTATCGTATTACAGCAAGTTGTGCAGAGCCCAAGGCAAGCGGAAAGGATAAACCATGAGCGCGACGCTGACCGAACAGGTGAAACGGATCGCGAGAGAGTCCGGTGCGGACATCGTGGGAATCGGGAGCATGGATCGGTTCGAGGGTGCGCCGAAGCAGCATGATGCGCGGTACATCTTCCCGGAGGCCAAGTCGATCATCGGTCTCGGCTTCCGCGTCCAGCGCGGCGCCTTGCGGGGAATCGAGGAAGGCACGCTGTTTTACCCGTACCCGGCCATGGGCTATGCGAGCATCAACGAAGTCTACGCACCGATGGTGATCCGAGAAGTCTCCTGCTTCCTGGAAGACCAGCACTGGGAAGCCGTGCCGATCCGCAACTTTGGCGGCACGGGCCCCCACTCGGACTTCGATGGCGAACTCGGTGCGGACGCACAGTACGGTCGCAGCGTGCCCGACTCGCGGCCGGTGCGCGAGGGCTATCCCGCCCCGGACGTGTATCTTCACTTCCGCATGGCAGCCTACATCTGCGGCATGGGCGAGATTGGCTTCAGCAATGTCTTCCTGACTCCGGAGTTCGGGCCGCGCCAGCGGTTCGCTTTTCTAATCACAGATGCAGAACTGGAACCAGATCCAGTCATGGAGCCGGGCACCCTCTGCGACAAGTGCATGCGCTGCGTCGCCGAGTGCCCGGGTGCCCTCACCGCCAAGGAGAGCGTGAAGGTGCAGGTGGCCGGCAAGGAGATCGAGATGAGCAAGCTCGACCCCTGGTACTGCGCCTTCGCCTACGCCAGCGGTCTGCGCGAACTGAACCCCTTCCTGCCCGATGACGCCTTCGATGAGATCCCGGACGGGCGCCTGATCATGGACGGCAAGAAGAAGCCATCCAAGGCCGAAGCCATGAAGATCTGGGGTATCCTCGGCAAATACTACCGCAAGCCTGGCGGCTACAATGCGGCCACGTGCGGCGGCCGAGGATGCGTCCGCGCCTGCATGCTGCATCTGGAAGAGCAAGGCAAGATGTCCAATACCTTCCACACCAAGTTCCGCATCCGGAAGCCTTGGTGGCGGCAGGAGAATGCCGCCGAGTAGCCACGGGATCGACGGCCAGTTCCCACAAGCTGCGTTGGAGCACCAACGCAGCGCCCCTACCAGCCGCCCGAAGCCCCACCGCCGCCAAAACTGCCGCCACCACCCGAGTAGCCGCCGCCAGAGCCGCTGCGGCCACCGCCCGAACTCTCTCTCAGCCCCATGAAGATCATCACGCCGAAGCCGCGACTGCGGTACTGCCAGCCATTCCCGACCCCAATGAGGACGAGTACGACGAGGAAGAACAGTAGGATCACGATGACAGGAGGCTCATCAGGTTCTCCGTCAAGGGCAGCCGGGGCGCCCTGCGGACGGTCGCCGGTCACGAACTCCTGCACGTCGGCAATGGCAACGTCAATGCCTTCGGCGAATTGCCGTTCGCGGAAGAACGGACCCATCCCACGGATGATGTCGCCAGCCTTGGCGTCGTTGATCTCACCCTCCCAGCCGTAGCCGACTTCCAGCCGGATTTTCCGGTCCTGATGGCACACCAGAAGCAAGACCCCGTTGTCCTTCCCCCTGCGCCCGATCTGCCAGCTCTCCGCTACCCGCATGCTGAACGATTCGAGGGCGTCATTCTCCAGCGAGGGGATGATGAGGACGGCCATCTGCCCGCCGGTCGCCTCTTCCAATCCCTGAATGCGCTCGACCAGTTGCTTCTCCTCCGCGTCCGAGAGAATGCCAGCCTGGTCGACCACCCGCCCGGTGAGCGGCGGAACACTCAACTCCCCGGTCGCGGAGACGGCAAGGAAAGCCATGGCTGCAAAGGCGGAACCCCAACTCACTCTACTGTTCGCCATGGTCCAAAGTCCCTTCTCTTTACTTCCCGAGCCGATACTCCACGCGTGCACTCAGGCCTCTTACCAGCCGCCCGAAGCCCCGCCGCCGCCAAAACCGCCACCACCACCCGAGAAGCCGCCGCCGCCAAAGCTGCTTCCGCCCCCGCGCGAGTGGCCGCCCATGCCCATGAAAATCATCGTGCCGAAGCCAAAGCGCCGTCGCCGCCAGCCGCCCATGAACGAGACAAAAGCGAAGATGAGGATGAAGAAGAACAGGTTGCTTCCCCCTCTCCTGCGGCCGCTACTCCGGCGTTGCGCGGGCGCGCCCTGCGGGCGGGTGCCCGTCACGAACTGCTGCACATCGGCGATGGCGAAGTCGATGCCTTGGGCAAATTGCCCCTTCTTGAAGAACGGCCCCATCCCGCGGATGATGTCGCCAGCCTTCGCGTCATTGATCTTGCCTTCCCAGCCATAGCCAACTTCGAACCGGATTTTCCGGTCCTGGTGACTGACCAGGAGCAAGGCCCCGTTGTCCTTCCCCTTGCGCCCGATCTTCCAGGTCTCCGCGACCCGCATGCTGAACAGTTCGAGCGCATCGTTCTTCAGCGAGGGGATGATCAGGACGGCCATCTGGCCGCCGGACGCCTGCTCCAATCCCTGGATGCGCGCCTCCAAGCCACTCTTCTGCGCCTGAGAGAGAATGCCAGCCTGATCCACCACGCGTCCGGTCAGCCGGGGTACACTCAGTTCGCCGCGAACGGAGACCACCAGCACAAGTGTGGCAAGAGCAAAAAAACGCCCGAAGAGTCTATTCTTCACCATAGCTAATCTCGTCGCTGAGTTCGTTTACATCGTCACTCTGGTAGGGGAAGAACTCCTTGAGCGCCTGCCCTGCCTTGCGGATCCCGGCCTCCAGACCGCCGAGCAGATCCCCTTCGCCGAACTGCTCCCGCATCACTCCGACTGTCTCTTCCCAGAAGTCGTCGGGAACCAGATCATCGATCCCCTTGTCACCGAGCACGGAGAACGTCTGATCCTTCATGGCCATGAAGAAGAGGACGCCGTTGCGCAGTTCCGTTGCGGTCATGCCCATCTTCTCGAAGCGCTTCTTGGCTACCTCGAGGATGTCTCCCTTGACCCGGTTCTGGATATGCAGCCGGATCTCTCCGCTGGTGTCCTTCTCCGCTGCGGTAATCGCGGCGACGATGCGTTCGCGGAACTCTTTGCTCTTGGGTGCTACGGCCATCAGAATTTCACCTCTGGAGGACTGTCCACGTTCTTGCCTTCGGGGGGCTTGAAGTACTCGGCCCGGACCAGCCCCAGACCGCCAGCCAAATAGCTGCCGGGGAAGCGCCGGATCGATGCGTTGAATTCCTTCACAGTGGCGTTGTAGCGTTGCCGCGCCACGGAGATGCGGTTCTCGGTACCAGCCAGCTCGTCCTGCAGGCGGACAAAGCTCTGGTTGGCCTTCAGATCCGGGTAGCGTTCGCCAATGGCGAGCAGGCGACCAATCGCCCCGTTCATCGCGCCAGCCGCCGTGGCCTTGGCGGCGGGACCGCGCGCGCCGATCAGCGCCGAGCGGGCGTCGGCGACGGCCGTGAAGATCTCCTTCTCGTGCGCCGCATACCCCTTGACGGTGCTGATCAGGTTGGGGATCAGGTCCGCCCGCCGCACCAGTTGCACCTCGATGGTGCTCCACATCTCCTTCACATTCTCATCACGGGTGATGAGGCCGTTGCGGGAGCTGATGTAGCAGCCGCCGAGCATGAGGGGAATACCGATTAGAATGAGCAGTGGAACGAGAGCTTTCATCCGGTGCGTTTCCTTGGTTTTCGCGGCAGGAGGAATCAGCCAGTGACCAGTTTGCGGTCCAGAATGACGCCCTGTTTGGTAAGTTGGGCCTGGAGTTGGGGTACGGAGAGGTCGCGGAAGGCGCTGTCGGCCTTGGCGGCCAGGGCAGCGGCCGTGCCGGCCGCCTCGCCCGTGACCGAGCAAGTGGGAATGACCCGGGTCACATCCCAGGCCTGGCCCGCCGACGAGATGCAACGTCCCGCCGTGACCAGATTTTTGTTCCTGACGCCAATCAGGCTGCGGTAGGGCAAGGCGAAGACCGGGCCTGCCTTGCGCCAATCACCAGTCAGGCCAACGCAATCGTCGAACCACCGGTGATCGTCCTCGTGCTTCAGCTCCACTTCGCCCCGCAGACGACGGGTCATGCGGAAGCCGTGGAAAGTGGCAAGGGTGGTGGGAAAAATGTCCTGGCGTTTATGCTTCTCGCGGTAGCCTGCCAACCGTGCCCGGACCATGCGGCGGGCGTGGAGGATCTGGTCGGTGACGTCCCGGGCGTTGTCACCCGCATAGGTGCGCCCTTCGCCGCGCTTCTTCGACGGGTCTGGTGAATAGCGCTGCGAGCAGGGATCGAGCTTCACCTTGCCGCCAATCGTGTAGTAGTACCACGCCGAGGCCACGTTGTTGGGTTGGGAGATGGTGGGTTCCCCAGCCATGGCGCAGACATCCGCGTCGCCGGTGGCATCCACCACCGTCTTGCAGGTCATGGCTCGGCGACCGCTCTTGTTCTCCACAACCACCGCGCGGATTCGGTCATTGTCCGTGATCACGTTGCAGAAGCGAGTGTCGTACCAGAGGTCCACGCCATTCTCGACGATGAACTCCTCGAGGGAGAGGATGTAGGACGCGGCATTGTAAGTCACCCGATAGCGGTGTTTGGCGCGTTCCGCCAGCGTTGCCTCGCGCTGCCAGGCGTCGGGCACCCGGGCATTGCCATCGCGAAGAGAGACCTTGAGCAGTTCCTCCCCGAGCCCCCCCATGACCTTGTGGCCCCGGCCGTCGCAGATTGGCAGGTAGATCACCACATTGCCGAGGGTAGCCAGGCCACCCAGAGCGTATTCCTTCTCCAGGAGTGCAGTCTTCGCGCCGAGTCGCGCCGAGGCAACCGCCGCCGCAACGCCGGCAATGCCGCCGCCCACAACAATCACATCGTACACCCCATCCACGGGAATCTCGCGAGCGGGTTCTTCCACAGTAGCTACCTTCCCGGCCACCTGCACCGCAGGAATGGGGGCTGCGACGGTGTCGCCACCTACCGCAACGCCCGCACCACCCAATGCCAGGAGTTTGATGGTTTCTCTTCGGTCAACCTGCATGTTCGCCCTGCTTGCTGACAGACATATTCAGATTGCCCGTACAG
>JABGQJ010000330.1 GCA_018648945.1 Victivallales bacterium | reverse complement strand
CCCATCGACCTCGTCGAAGAGGTGGCGGACGGCGCGCTTCATTCCTGCTGGCGTAAGCGAGCGGAATTCGTCGTACTGGATATTGCCGATGAGGGCGATCTGGTCGCCAACTACGTCGTAGGCTTCGGCGATGGTGCAGTCGCCGATGGGTGGGGATTCAATGACGTGCAGGGCGTCCGGGTCCATGTCGAGGAAGTAGGGGAGGATCGCCGAGATCTGGCCATGGTAGTGCTGGATGGCATAGCAGCCGGCATCATGCACCATGCGGATCAGCTCCTGAGCGTGGGGGACGATCCACTTCCGGAAGGTATCGACGCCAACCATGGGCGGGGAGGCGAGTTCGCTGCCGACCAGGAAGTAGACGTCGGCCAGCTGCCGTTCCAGGCACCAGGCGTAGACGATGCGCTTCTGCTCCTGGACCCGGGCCAGGAAGCCCTCGATCACTGCCGCCTGGGTGAGGCTCCAGATGGGGAATTCGGTCAGGTTGGACTGGCCATAAAGCGCGCCGATGGGCTCGCCAAGATCCAGCATCATGGAGCCGAAGTCGAGAGGGAATTCGGCGACTTCCTGGCGGTACTTGGGGAGTTGTCGTTCGAGTTGGGCGTGGATGGCATCCTGGTCGGTCAGGATCGGCAATGAGCAGTACGCTTCAAGATCCGTCTCGTCGTTCACCAGCTTGAGGATTTCCACATCGTTGCCGCGCCGCCGGGTTTCGGCGACCAGCGAGAGATCCTGCCAGTGCAGTTGGCGGCGGTCCACCTCCCAGCCATTCTCGACGACCTGCTCACGTCCCTCCTGCACGTCGGGTGTGAACAGGCTCACCCCAAACGACCGCCGGTCAAGGTGTACCGCATACTGCTTGGACGCCTCGAATACTGGGCGGTAGCTCGGTTCGGTGCGAGCGTCCCCATAGTAGCCACAGCGGTGGTAGGGGAAGAGCAACCAGATGGGAACCCGATCGACGGGCTCGTTGCGCAGGACGGCAAGCAGACGTTCACGGTTGGTCATGGTATCTGGCACGGCTACTTCAGATCCCATTCCATGAGCTTGGTCACGTACTGCGAAACCTGTGCGCCGAGGGCGGCGTAGCCTTTCCCGTTGTAATGGTAGGCGTCGCCCTTGTTGTCGGAGCGGAGACCCTCTTTGCCGACGACCACAATGTGAAGGTCATCGATGGCGATGCCATTCTCCTCCATCACCTTGGCCGCAATCTCGTTGCGCGCGACGATGACCTTGTTGTTCGGGTGGTCGCCACGCAGCGGGGTCATGGAGGCCCAGACGAGCTTCGCGTCTCCCGCCATCGTCTTCACCTTGGCCACGTAGTCGCGCAGGTACTTCTCATAGTCCTGCTTCGGGATCCTGAAGCCATGCAGGCCGTGGTTGAAGTGGACCACCGCATAGGCGTACTCGCTGAGCATGTAGCCCATCTCCTTCACCAGGGCCGGATCGGCGATGTTCTTGGAGGAGGCGAGCTTGTCCACATTGGCGAACTTGGCCAGCTGCTTCTTGACCACACCATGGTAGCCGTTGCAGATGGAGTCTCCCACCAGCAGCACGCGGGGCAGCTTGGCGTCGTTGGCCTTCTCCCACCAGATCTGGCACCATTCGGAACGTTCGCGGGGAAGGGACATGGCGGCGGCTCCCATCAAAACGGCTAGCAGGGCGATGCGGTGGCTCATGGCGGGTTCCTTGATTGTAGGGCAGACATCCGCAACCTAGTGGCCGTGCTGTGCTCCGCAACGGGCGCAGGTCAGTTTTGCCGGAGCTTCCCGGTGTGTTCGCCTGCCGGTTGTCTGATTTCCTGACCGTGGGGTGGCACGTCCAATGGCCAGTTCGGGAACTGCTCGGCGATGCTATCTCTGTTTGGGGGGGAGTCGCGGCACACGGTGCGGCCGCGCGCCGGGACAATGGCGCGCTGTGCCATCGCGAGGGAGATGTCGAGTGCGTTGACCGCGGGAATGTGGGAGCGAAACTGTCCTGCGGCGGCAGTGGTTGCTCTGGTCAGGGGCGGTTCGGTCGGCTACTTTGGGCCATGCCAATCCACCCCGAGGAGTTTCCTATGCGCGTGTGCTTGTCTCTCTGCCTCCTGTCCATTGCCGCAATCGCCGCCCCCGCCGCCCCATGTACGCTCTACAAGGAAGCGGATATCACCAATGCGCGGGCGAATCTGGCCCAACACAAGTGGGCGGCGAAAGTGGTGGCTGGCTGGCGTGGGCGGGTCGCCTATGTGATGGGACAGGATCGGGAGTTCATCGAGCGGATGATCCCGACGCTGACCCCGTGGTCCACGTACGTGAACAACTGCCCGGAGTGCGTGGGCAAGAAGTCGTCCATGGGCGAGGTGGGCATCTACCGGTGGGACGTCAAGCAGCCCGACCAGCTGGTCTGCAAGTACTGCAAGACGGTCTACCCTAGTGAGAAGTACCCGGAGAACAGCAAGGTGGTCTGCCCGAAAATGGGGCAGACCTTCAGCATCTACCGCAACCCGCAGGAACTGGCCCATCCCGAGAACACGGGCAAGTATGCGTACCGCTGGGCCAGCTGGCCGGCGAGCACGAGCTGGTCGGGGTTGTTGCGCGAGCGTCGGGGTTGGTACTGCATGAGCAAAGCGCTGACCTTGGCCAAGCTCTGCGTGATCGAAGGCGACCTGAAGGCAGGCGAACGGGCGGTGTGGATCATGGACCGCACGGCGCGCTGTTTCCCGAACTGGCTCTACCATACCTACAATGGCACGATCGCCGATTGCCCACCCGCCGAGGCCGCCGCCGAACTGGGCCGGCATCCCCGCGCCGGGAAGTTCGCCAAGGACGTGATCGTCAACTCGCACGGGCTCCACCAGTACAAGAACTATGCCCGGCTGTGTGTGGGGTTCTGGGGGGCGGGCCGCTTTGGCACGGGTACCAGCGAGGATTCGTTTCTGCTCGACTACGCCGTGGCCTACGACCTTCTGCGCGGGGTCAAGAAGGCCGATGGTCAACCGCTCATGGCAGCCGCAGAGAAGAAGCGCATTGAGGAACTGTTGCTGCAGGGGCTGGCCGACCGGGAAAACTGGAACGAGATCAACAACAAGATCGGCCCCAACCGTGCCCTCAGTGCCACCATGGGCATTCTCTTCGACCGACCGCAGAGCGTGCGTCGCGCTCTGAATGGCTTCGAGCAGTTGCTCGACCGCTGCTTCCACTTCGATGGGTTCTGCCGAGAGTCGCCTTCCTACTCCAGCATGCATCTGGGGCTCATGGCCAATGTGCCGTTGATTCTCCGTGGCTACTCGGATCCGGCCGGGTTTGATCCAGGCAAGGGTAAGCTGCTGAAGGACTTCGACCCGTTTGAGGAAGTTCCACGCTACCGTCTGGCCCTGGAAAGCATGGTGCGCCTGGCTGCGCCTGGCATGCGTTACCCGATCATCGGCGACACCCACTACAAGGGGAGGGTTTCCTCTCGTTGGGTGGAGACGCTGGCCTGCGGCTACGGCGAGCGGTACGCGGGATTGCTGGAGACCTTGCAGGGCGCGCCGCTGACTGAGAAGGGATCGGAGTACTCTCTATGGTATCGTCCTGCTGGCTTGAGATCCACCGGCGAGGCGAAGATCCCACTGCAGAGCGAGTGGTTCCCCGGCTGGCAGGTGGGGGCGCTCCGGACGCCGGAACCCTTTGGCGGCACCGCCCTGTATCTGAACGGCAATGCCTACCACGGGCACCGGCACGACGACACCCTTGGCGTCAGTCTCTACGCCTACGGGCAGGAACTGGCCTCGGACCGCGGCTACATCTGGGACGACCCGCGCAATGCCTGGACCAAGTCCACCGAATCGCACAACCTGGTCACTGTGGACGGCAAGAGCCAGCAGCGGAAGGGGCGGACGTCCACTCTCCAGCTCTTCGCGGCTACCCCTGAGATCGAGGTGATCCGGGCCACCTCAAGCGCTTATGCCCAGTGCTCCCTATACGAACGGACCACAGCCCTGGTGCCGCTGGCGGCTGGTGGCAGCTATGTGGTCGATGTGTTCCGCGTCAAGGGCGGCAAGCGCCACGCCTACGGCATCCAGTCCAACGGCGAGTTGATCGATACGAAAGGCGTCGAACTGGCAGCGCTGGAGCGCAAGCACAAGTGGCTGAAGGGATTCCGGGGCGGCGTTCCCCAGGGGCAGAGCTTCGCCCGTTGGCAGGACAAGAAGACCTTCCTCGACTTCCACCTGCTGAGTGTTCCCCAGCAATTTGTCATCGCCGACGCGCCGGGCTGGCGCAGCGACAAAGGCCCCGAACGTAATGCGCCACGCATCCAGCAGGTCTTTGCCGAGAACCGCGCTGCGGAAACCGAGAGCCTCTATGTGTCCGTATGGGTGCCCCATCAGGGCACGTCCCCGGTTACGGAAGCAGCACTGCTGGGCACCACTCCTGACGGTGCCTGCGCCGTGCGTGTGCGTCTCGGTGATCGGGAGGACATCCTCGCCTTCGCGCCCGATGCCGCCCCGCACACCTTCGGCCCTCTCGAAGTGGCCGCCCGGGTTGGCTTCCTGAGCCGCAGTGAGGGAAAGCAGTCGGCAGTGCTGATTGGCGGCACTCTTCTGCGTGGTTCCGGAACCGAGGTCACCGCCCCCGTCGACATCACCGAACTGCCCGTTGCCAAGACTGGCCCCACCTGGTATGAGCTCCCTGCCGGTAGCGCCGGTTCGGCCTCTCTCGAAGGCCAGTATATCCTTGCCGCCGGTACGGGCTTCGAGGTCGCCAAGGTGGCAGGCCAGCGGCTGATCCTCCGCGATTACCCAGCGAAACCAGCGAAGATCCTCCGCGTCCTCTCCCTCGCCCGCCTCGCCCAGACCGACTGACCCGAGGCCCCCGCGCAACTTGGCTGTGATGTTCCCCATGAGAATAGCGGTCGCCATACTCCTGATGATGAGTGCCATAGCGATGCATGGCGCAGACATCGTCATTCCCGCCTACGAGCTGAGCGCGAAGGACCCGCACGTCGTGCCAACCGAGGGCCGTTGGGATGGCCTGACCGTCTGCCATGGCATGGGGGGCTTCGAGGAGTGGACGGTGAATGTCAAGCAGGCGGGGACCTACTACATCCACTTCCGCTATGCCGCGGGGGACCCGCGCCCCTGCATCCTCACGGTCGATGGTAGCCCGTATGGCAAGCCCGTCGTGGGGGAGGTGACGGGCGGGTTCTTCGCCAAGCACCTGAAGTGGGGTACCTATGGCCCGTTCCAGTTGGCCGTGGGGCAGAGGAAGATCCGTCTGCTGGCCAAAGGGCACACGCCGCACTTCCTCGGGCTGGTCGTCTCTACCGAGAGCAAGGCACCCAACCCGGATGTATTGCCCAAACCGAAGCTCACGCCACGGCCGCAAGAGCCCCGGAGCATGCCTATCAAGGAGCCCTCGCCCGGCGAGATCTCTGCGAGTCGCGCGACTGTGGCCGAACTGCTTGGCACGGATGAGATCATCTTCATCAAGCGGTATACCTATTCGGCCAATCACTACTACACCGAGTATGTCAATGCCAAGTGGACGCCAGGAGGCAGTCTGTGCGTTCTGTCCCTGAAGGACGGCAGCGTCCGAGATGTGGTTCCGCAGCTTAAGGGAGGCGTGTTCGGTCGGTTCGACCTGTCGTTCGATGCCAAGCGGGTCGTCTTCGGTTACAAGAAAGCCCCACTGGAGGGCTATCGCATCTACGAGGTGAACGTGGACGGCACGGGCCTGCGCCAGCTCACCTTCCCTCCGGCGAACGAGACGGAACTGGTGAAGTCGTACCAGGTGACGAAGCTCTATCACCACGGCACGGACGACATGCACCCATGCTACCTGCCGGATGGGGGCATCGCCTTCATCTCCACCCGCTGTCAGTATGGCGTGCTCTGCGATTCCCCCGACAATTTCACCACCACCGTGCTCCACCGCATGGATGCGGGTGGCGGGAACCTGCGGCAACTGACCCACAGCGCTCTTAGCGAAGCGGCACCGGTGCTGATGGAGGATGGGCGTATCCTCTACACGCGATGGGAGTACGTCGATAAAGGGGCGGTCAGCGTCAAGTGTCTCTGGGCAATGAACCCCGACGGCACGGGGTCCTCAGAGGTCTACGGCAACACACTGTCGCTGCCACCAACCCTGATCTACGGTCGGCCCATTCCCGGGCAAGCAGGCAAGTTCGTGGTCTGCGGCACCCCGCACTACCCGCAGAATGGCGTGGGCACGATCATTCGACTGGACACAAACCAGCCGATTCGCACCCGTGATCCCATGACCTACATCACTGCCGGCACGGACATCCGGTCGGAGGGTGGTTTCGACTTCCGCTCGGGGGACGGCCCCTGGCAACGCGACCGTGCAGGGCATGGCCCGCTGTTCCGCGATCCACTGCCGATCAGCGACCAGTTCTTCCTCGTCGCCCACAAGCCGGCAGGACCGGTCTGGACCGACCGCAACAGCTACGACCTGTACCTTCTGGACGGGAAGGGCAAACCCCGGTGCTTTCATCGAGACAAGACCATTTCCTGTTGGCAACCCATGCCGCTCCGCCCTCGCCGACCTCCCGCCATGCTGGCCTCCCGGCCCGACTCCGAGCTGGCCAAGAAAGGCCAGGCCCTGTGTATCGTGACGGACGTCTATCACGGATTGGTCGGGGTGAAACGAGGCGAGATCAAGCACATTCGCGTGCTGGAGCAGGTGCCTCGCTTCTGGTCGACCCGGAGGCGGTGGGGCGGCGACGGCTACGACCAGCAGCACGTCTGCATCACCAAGGATACGCACCTGGGTCTGAAGGTGCAGCATGGGGTCGTCCCGGTGGCCCCGGATGGCTCGGCCCACTTCGTTGTTCCCGCCGAACGCAACATCTCGCTGCAGGCGCTCGATGGGAACTACATGGCCGTGCAGACCGAGCGCACCTATGTCAACTACATGCCGGGGGAGCAACGCTCCTGCATCGGGTGCCACGAGACGCCCAAGGACGCCCCGGCAAACCTGGCATCCACCACCGCGATGGCACTCCAGCACTCCCCGTCTCTTCCCGGTCCCCAGCCCGGCGAAGCGCGTGGCAGACGCACCCTCCATTACCCGCGCGACGTCCAACCGGTCTGGGACAAGCACTGCGTCTCGTGCCACAGCGGCCGAAAGCCCAAGGGGGGACTCAATCTGAGTGGCAACATGACCGCGCTCTTCAACGTCTCCTACGAGAACCTTGTGCCTGAACGGCGACGGCAGCCGCGCCGTGATCGCGGTTTGCTTGGCCCCGTGATCGGGGAGAACCACCCCAAGACCGGCAACGTCCACTACCTACCGGCCCGGTCGCTGGGTTCCCATGCCAGCGTGCTGGTGGCGATGCTGAGCAAGGGCAAGGTCAGCTTGGCAGACCCCAAACAGGCCAAGCGCGCGACCGCCCTCGCAAGAGTTCACGGCAAGGTCAGTCTGTCTCGGGAAGAGCTGCTCAAGGTCACGAACTGGGTCGATACCAACTGCCAGTATTACGGCAGCTACTGGGGCCGCCGCAATCTGCAGTACAAGGGGCAAGCCGACTTCCGCCCTGACTGCCGCTTTGAGGATGCGGTCAGCAGAATTCCTCCCAAGCTTGAGGCAGTGACAAGGAAACAGTAGGCAACTGCCACGAGGCGGCCTATTCCATCAGGACTCCACAATGAACCGGAACCTACGACTGACGATGGCGTTGATTGCTCTCTCGGCGCTGCCCGTGCGACGGCCAGTCATGGGCGCCGAGCAGGGCAGGGGAGAATGGGACAGGCGCTCTCTCCTCAGCCAAGGCAACGTCGCCCGAATTCAGCACGCCATGGCCAAGGCACGGCGAGGCGAACCGGTCACGATCGCTGTCATAGGGGGGTCAATCACGCAGGGCGCAAGGGCGAGCAAACCCCAGAACCGTTACGGCAACCTGGTCGCCCAATGGTGGCGGCAGAACTTCCCCAAGTCCCGCATCCAGTTCGTGAATGCCGGGATTGGCGGGACGGGGAGCAACTATGGCTGCCTGCGCGCCGGAACGGATCTACTCGCTCGCCGACCCGACTTCGTCATCGTCGAATTTGGAGTCAACGATTCGGGAGCGCGTGGGCAATCTCTCGCCACACTGGAAGGGCTGGTCCGGCAGATTCTGCATCAGCCCAATCAGCCAGCTGCGCTGCTGCTCTTCATGATGACATCCAAAGCAGCGGGTTCGCCTGAGCTGGACTTGCTCTCCATG
>JABGQJ010000033.1 GCA_018648945.1 Victivallales bacterium | reverse complement strand
CGCGAACAGGGTCAGGGACAGCCCCACTGCGGCGACCACAACCGGCTCGGCGAGGCGCAGACAAGCGCCAGGCTCAGAGGTGGTCCGGGAACGCCGGACCAGCAAGGCCGAGCCGACGAGGCAGATCACCACCAGTGCCAGCGTGAGCAGCGATGGGGGGATCGCGGCGCGCACAAGCATCCCGCGCCAGGCACGCGCGTCGATATCCATGCCCAACACGACAGGCGCGCTGCCAGCAGCCCCGCCGACCAGCGGAACCAGCGCCGTGACCCACACCCCCCAGCGGTCCGCGTAGGGGCCTTCGGTGGCAGCGGTCTCGGCACCGAACACGCGGCGACAACCGGCAGGGGCCTCCTCGTAGATCTGGCCGGGGGGCGACTCGTCCGCAGAACCAACCGGCTCGCTGTCGACGAAGAAGAAGATGGATCCGTCCGCCTTCCGGCCCAGCAGATAGAGGAAGCGGCAGTTCGGGTTGGTTGACCGGATGCCTGCCAATCCCTCCTTGATCCGAACGTACTCGGGATTGGCCAAGTCGGCTGCGGAACCGGTGAGCGACAGGATTCTAGTCTCACTGATCGTCTGCGCCGCCAGGCGAGCCCGCCGCAGCAGATCCTGCCGGAGTTCGCGGTCGGCCCGGCCCACTGTCCACCAGCCAAGCGCGGCACCTCCGACCAGGATCGCAAGAAGCACCCCCCAGCGGAAGTGCGTTGTCCCCTTCACTTCCTCTGGTTGTTCCCCAACACGCATGAGGCCCAGGCCCTTTTGGCAGAATCCGCCAGGCAAGCGGATACGAGTATGGATGGCGGAGCAATGGTGCACCCGGACGGCTTCCGGGACACCGCCCCCAGGCAAGAGGTACAGTAGCCCGCTTTTTCATCCGCAACACTCGGCGGCGGCCGATTGGCAAGAGCAGTCATGAAGACACCGCGTCGGTGCCGCACTAGCCGGTCGGTTGCCCCATCCCTCGGCGGTGCCGACTGCGGAGCGAACGCTGCTCGGGCTTGCCATTCGTCGTGGCCGCGGGAGATGCCGGCGGGAACTCTCCGCCTTGAGGAAGCGGGCGGCTCGACGCCGTCCATCCAGGGGAAGACGCAGCAGGCACGGGCATGGTCTTGGGCCGCATTGCAGACCCAAACTGGGGGCCCGGGGGAGAAGCGCCTCATCTTCTCGGGCACAGTGGAAAATGGACCGACTGCGGCTATGGTCTGCAGGCATGGTTCGTATGTCTGTTTCTTCGAAGTCAGGATTTCAGGCGCTGGCAGAGCACTCGGATGGCGAGGTGCTGGCCAAGCGAGTGGGTGGTCTTTGCCCGGGCCTCTCGGACCCCGGCAAGGCAGGTCGTCCGCCTGGGGTCGGTAGCTCGCCGCCCCTGCCGACAACGCTCGCGCAGGGGGGAGAGTCTCAGGGCCTGACAGGGGAGCGAACAGGTGCGCCCCTCGCTTCCTTGGCGGCACCGCAGTTGCCTGTGGCCCCTGGCCACGGTCCGGAGAACAGAGGCCGCCTGACGCCCTGCCCGAGCCGGTCGGCGACGCCGCTGCAAGCGACGCGCGACACCTGCCGGAAGCACCCGCAGGCCCTCGTCGTGACCGCTGACCTGGCAGCCCAGGTGGCCTTGTCCCGGCTTCTGGAATCGCTCTTGTTCCGAGCCACTGTCGCTGCCAGTTGCCACGAGGCCCTAGCCTTGCTGGCCAAGCCAGATGCCCGGGAGAACTATGAACTGGTCGTCGTGGACCACGACGTGCCGGGCATGGACGGACCAGGGTTTGCCGATCAGGTCCGGAGGTTGCGCGGCCCCGGCGTCTCGCCACGCATCCTCCTCCTGGCCGGAGAGGGAGATCCGACAGCCGCAGTTGCGGCCAGGGAGGGGCGAGTGGACGCGGTGGTGGGGAAGCCGGCAAGCCCCTCCTCGCTGCTCGACGCGATCGACCGTTCCTCTGCCGGGCGGGGCTCGGGCGGGCAGAATCTCGGGAACCGCGTCGGATCCGGGGAGAGGACTCCACCGGACCCGACCGGTTGCCGCATCCTCCTTGCTGTGGACAACGCGGTGACCCGGGCCGTGGTGGGCGGCCTGCTCAGAGCCACCGGTTGCGAGGTGGCAGTTGCGGCCGATAGCGCGGAGGCAGTGGCGCGGGCGACGGAGCGATCCTTCAGCCTGATGCTGATGGACGTCGGGGTGCCGACGATGGATGGATTCGAGGTCTGCACCCGCATCCGCACGTGGGAACAGGAGGCCGGATGTGCCCTCGTGCCTGAAGGCGGCAAACAGGCAGAGGCCGCCCGGCTCTCCCCCCGACTCCCCATCGTCGCCCTGATTGCAGGTCCCCTGGTCGAGGACCATCAGCGCTTCCTCCAGGCTGGCATGGACGATTCCTTGTCCGAGCCCGTCGGACCTTGCGAACTGTTTCGAACTCTGGCCCGATGGCTGCCCTGCGGACAGCAGACGCCAGTCGCCGCCGACGGCGCCGGAGGGAGTCCGGCGGAGAACCGCAGTTGCCCTGGCCCGACAGCGGGTCTCGACCAGGTGGCGGCCGTAGCTCGTCTGGGGGGGGACCGCCCCCAGTACCTGCGCGTGCTGCGCCGATTCGCCGCCGATTCGCAGATTGCTCCCGCCGCCCTCCGAGCGGCATGGGAGACAGGCTCGATCCAGACCCTCCGGCGTCTGACCCATACCCTCAAGGGATTGGCTGGCACGATCGGTGCCGAGGCATTGCTGCCGGTCGCCCGCGATCTCGATGCCGCCCTGAAGGACGACCAGAACGATGCCGTGCCAGGTCTGCTCGACGCCTTGGCAATGCCATACGCGGAGGTGCTGGCCAGCATCGAGAGCCTCTGCCCCGAGCAGCCCGCCAGCGATGCTGCCGAAGCAGCCCGCCCTGTGGCTGCAGCCAGCGCGATGGGCTTGGCGCCGCTGTTCGCTCGCCTGGCCGACCTGCTGGCAGACAGTGACTCGTCGGCCAGCGAGTGGGTGGACCAGATTGCTCAGGCCGGTGTGCCGCAGCCCGGCCAAGCCCTGCTTGGGGAGCTAAAGGACGCTGTGGACAACTATGACTTCGACGAGGCCCTTGCTCGCCTGGCGGCGATGAGCGCCTCTTTGGGGATTGCCAAGGGACAGAAACGAAATGGCTGAATACCGACCGACCGTGCTCGCCGTGGATGACGCGGCGGCCAACCTGGACATTCTGATCAGCATTCTCAAGGCCAAATACCGCGTCAAGGTCGCCGTGAGCGGCGAGCGGGCGCTTCAGGTTCTGGCTGGCGCGGAGCTTCCGGACCTCATCCTGCTGGACATCATGATGCCGGGACTGAACGGTGTCGAGGTGTGCAAGCGGCTCAAGGCGGACCCCAGGCTGAGAAGCATCCCGGTCATCTTCATCAGCGCTCTGGACCATGTGCAGGACAAGGTCAGGGCCTTCGAGGGCGGAGGCGTGGACTATATCACCAAGCCGTTCCAGGCCAGAGAGGTGGAAGCCAGGGTGCAGACCCATATCGAACTGCATCGGCTTCGCCTGGCGCTGGCGGAGTACAACCGCAAGCTGGAAGAGCGCGTGCGGCAGCAGGTGGAGCAGGTTACAGCCGGGCAGTTCGCCACCATCTTCGCGCTGACGAAACTCGCGGAATCGCGGGACGACGACACCGGGCGCCATCTCGTTCGGGTGCAGACCTATTGCCGGTTGCTTGCCAACCACCTCCTCGACCTCGGGTCGAAGGGGTATCGCCTGGAGCCTGAGATGATCGAGACCATCTCCCGGGCAAGCTCTCTCCATGACATCGGCAAGGTCGGTATCCCCGACAACATACTCCTCGGCGAGAAGGGTCTCGGCCCCGAGGAGTTGGCCACCATGAAGACGCACACCTTGCGCGGTGCCCGCACGCTGGAAGAGGTGGCAGCGAAGTATCCCGGCAACACGTTCATCCAAGTCGGCATGCAGATCGCACGCTCGCACCACGAGCGGTGGGACGGAACGGGGTACCCGGATTGTCTCCGCGGTACCGATATTCCCCTTGCCGCCCGCATCGTGGCCCTGGCCGACGTCTACGACGCGCTGCGCTCGAAGCGCTCCTACAAGCAGGCCTACTCCCACAAGGACAGTGTCGCCATCATCGCCAAGGCCAACGGCCAACACTTCGACCCGATGATCGTGCGGTCGTTCATGGCTCTGGCCGAGGATTTCCGGGCTGTGTCGGAGGCCGAATGACCGAGGTTGCGGAGGGCGAGCGTCGTGAAAGGAACACCGTGGGCATGCTGAATCCCTGGTCAACGAATGCGCTTCGCCGCGCGTCGTTCCCTGTCGGCAGCTCTACCGCCATGCGCGACCGCACCAGGTCTCTGGCCGGACAATGGGCCGAGGTACCCGTGAGCGGGTGTCCTCGACGTCCGGGCCTTCGTTCGGCCCTTTCCTGGAGCCACCCTCCATGTCCCGTCGACTGTCGGAGTGCCATGCCATGCGACTGACCCACACCCTCCCGCTCGTTCTCCTGTCCTCGCTGCTCTGCGTGTCCTGCCGGCCCACAGGCGACCCCGCCAGCGAGGCCGCTGCCCAGGCCGAACTGAAGGACACGGCCGAACGCATCAACGGCGACCTCGTGCGCATTCGCCAGCAAGTCGAGGAACTGGCCGAGTCCACCGTCCTCCTGTACCAACCGGAGGCCATCGCCAAGAACCTCGAACACGCCGACCCGTCGCGCTACGCGGTCCACCGCAACGGCGTCCTGTACAAGCCGAAAGACGATGGAAACTCCGCCGTCTTCGTTTCCGGCTGCGTCCCCGTGGACGATGCACTGAAGAGGATCGTGTACTTCACAGAGCCCCTCGATACTGCCTTCAAGCAGGTCACGGCGAGATTTCCCGAGGTCGTCCAGGTCTACTACAATGACCGGAACTCCTACAACCGAATCTACCCATTCTTCGACGTCATCAGCCAATACGAGGCGAGGATGGACATCCCCAGCTACAACTTCTACTATCTGGCGGATGCCAGCCACAACCACGGAAGAGGGGGAGTCTGGGTCGACGAGCCCTATGTGGACCCGGCAGGGCGGGGATGGATGGTCTCCGCCATTGCCCCGGTCTATGTGGATGGACGGCTCGAGGGTGTTCCCGGAATCGACGTGACGATCAACGCCATCACGGATCGGTACATCAAGAGTCGCGCGACGAGCCTGGCCATCGTCGCGGCCAATGGCATCGTCGTCTCCATCCACGAGCAACTGGCCATCCTCTTCTCCCTGCCCCCCCTCGAGAATCACCAGTACCTCGAAACCATTCGGATGGACACTTTCCGGACGGACGACTACAACCTCCTCAAGTGCAGAACCCCGGCCGTGCGGGAGATGGCCGAACGCATTCTGAACGGCAAGGAGAGAAGGGCTGTCCTCATCAAGGACGGCGAGTCGTTCGAGGTGTTGGCAGAACCCATCGCGGACGTGAACTGGACGCTCATCAAGGTGCTGGACTGACCGACGCCCGCCGGAGTCCAGTCGGGCAAGGACCGCAACGTGCACGCAGGACCGCAACCAAAACACGGAGGCAGCACCCTTTGAAGAAGGGATACGTGATCATCCCCGTGTTCTTCATCCTGGTCACCGTCCTGGCGGTCGGGTACCATATCCATGTGCTGCTGGCCGCACAGGAGGAGCACGCCCTCGAGATGCTCGCGAAGCAAGCCGAGATCAGCGGGCGGAACATGCAGGACTACGCCGCCGAGTTCGAGGGCGATCTCAAGTACTCCATCTCCACCATCCCCTTCGCCAAGCTGCTGGTCGATGACGTCATCGACCATGACCTGCTCAACCAGATGCGGCGGTTCTACTCTCGGTACCAGACGATCATCGACTCCATCGCCGTCTACAACGGACAGGTGCGGCGAACCGTCTCGCGCAGCAACGAGAACTACTTCTCGATCTCCGCCATCACCCCTTACGAATCCCCCCTGGAAATGGCTGACGAACCGGTGATCCTCCAAGAGGACGAGACGGTATGCTACCGCCGGGCGGTCCGCGCGGAAGGGCAGGTCGTCGCCACCATTGCGGTTCGGGTCAGGCCGTCGGAAATGGTGGACAGCCAACTCCGCAACAGTTACGTGACAAGGCAGTTCTGGCCGTGGTGCGTGGACACCGAAGGGAGAATCATCTGTTTCCTGCGGAAGAATGGGACAGGAATCGACAGGGCGGCCATCGGCGATCTCGAAGCAATCGTTGGCAAGGTTCGGCAGAACTACGAGGGCACGCTGACCCACCTCCTGCGGCAGACCGATGGCAGGATGTGCGAGATCTACTCGTCCTTCTACCCGATCCATGTCTTCGACAGGGACTATGGGGTGGCCTTCTCGGTGGACAAGGACGAGTGGTTCCGGAGAGTCCGGGTGCAAGTGTTCGCGATCATCGTGACCTTCGCGTTTCTGATGCTCGCCATGGCCATCGTGTTCGCCTACATGTTCCGACAGCGCGTCCTGGCGGAGCAGAGAACCGCGAAGAGTGAAGCCCAGAGCCGCGACATCCTGCGCAATGTCCATGTCGGAGTCTTCATCATCGACCGTCAGACCCACCGGATCGAGTTCGCGAACCAGGTTGCCGCAGACATGGTTGGCGCGGAAGTCAGGGAGATCTGTGGGACGCCCTGCCATCTGCATATCTGCCCTGCCGAGGAGGGCATATGCCCGATCACCGACCTTGGCCAGACCGTGGACCAGTCGGAGAGAATCCTGGTGACCAAGGCGGGACGCCGACTGGACATTATGAAGACGGCCAAGGACTTGGAGTTCAGAGGCAGGGACTGCCTTCTGGAGACCTTCATCGACATCACCGACCTCAAGCGGCAGACTGCTCGGGCCAACGAGTTGGCGATCCAGGCCGAGGCGGCAAACGAAGCCAAGAGCGAGTTCCTGGCCAATATGAGCCATGAGATCCGGACCCCGATGAATGCGGTGATTGGCATGTCCCGACTTGCGCTGCAGACAGATCTGGACGCTAAGCAGCGGAACTACATCGAGAAGGTCCATCGGTCGGCCGAGGGTCTGCTGCACGTCATCAACGACATCCTCGACTTCTCGAAGATCGACGCCGGCAAGCTGCATCTTGAGGCAATCGAGTTCCGGCTCGAGAAGGTGATGGACAGCTTCGCCAATGTGGTCCGCTTCAAGGCCAAGGAGAAGGGCGTGGAGGTACGCATCAAGGTTGCCCCGGGGATCCCCCCGGTTCTGATCGGAGACCCCGGGCGCCTGGGACAGATCCTGCTCAACCTCGGAAGCAACGCGGTGAAGTTCACCGACCGCAGGGGCGAGATCGCGGTCACGGTTGACGTCCTCGGCGAATCCGAGAGGGAGGTGAAGCTCCACGTGTCGGTGGCTGACAATGGCATCGGCATGACCTCCGGCGAGCAGGCGCGGCTCTTCAAGTCCTTCAGCCAGGCTGACAGCTCGACCACCCGGAAGTATGGAGGCACCGGGTTGGGGCTCGTCATCGCCAGACGGCTCACCCAGATGATGGGCGGCGAGATTTGGGCCGAGAGCGAGGCGGGGGTTGGCAGCGTCTTCCACTTCAACGTCTGTCTCCGCAGGCCGGCCGGCGCCACCGTCGAGCATCCTGCCCTGCTGCCGCTCGGCAACCGTCGGGTCCTGGTGGTGGACGACAGCACAACCTGTCGGAGTGTCCTGGCCGACACCTTGACGGGGTTCGGCTTCCGTACTGATCAGGCGGCAGGCGGCGGCGCGGCGATCACGATGGTCGCCGATGCCGATGCGGACGATCCCTACAGCCTGGTTCTGATGGACTGGCAGATGCCGGATCTGGATGGCATCGAGACCGTACGCGCCATCCAGCAGACACAGCTCGCCAGCGCTCCCTTGTTCGTCATGATCACCGCCCATAGCCAGGAAGAGATGTTCGAGGGCGCCCAGGGGGTGAAGTTGGCGGGCGTGCTCGCCAAGTCGGCCAGCACCTCCCTGATGCTCGATGAAGTGGTGCGCGTGCTGGGGGAGGGTACCGCCACGCTGCCGGCAGAGCAAGGTGACCATGAGCCGGAGGATCCGGCGGAGGCATGCTGGGCATTGCGCGGTGCCAGGGTGTTGCTGGTCGAGGACAACGAGATCGACCAGGAACTGGCCCAGGAGATCCTGGCCAGCAATGGGCTGGACGTGCGGGTGGCAAGCGATGGGGCCGAAGCCCTGGAACTGCTGCGGACGGAGGTGTTCGACGGGGTCCTGATGGATGTCCAGATGCCAAGGATGGATGGCTACACTGCCACGCGACGCATTCGGGAACAGACCTGCTTCCGGGACCTTCCGGTCATCGCCATGACCGCAAACGCCATGGCAGGCGACCGGGAGAAGGTACTCGCGGCGGGCATGAACGACCACATTGCCAAACCCATCGATGTGGGTGATATGCTTGCCACGCTGGCGAAGTGGATCCCCCGCGAGCGGGAAAGGACGCTTCGCCAGCCGCCTCTCCCCAAGGACAGGGAGCCAACTGGGGACGGCCTCCCATGCCTGCCTGGGATTGACACCGCAGCCGGGCTCGAGGTGACCCAGGGCAACGCGATCCTCTACCGCCGATTGCTGAGCAAGCTCGCTGACACCGAACGGGATTTCGAGCAGCGGTTCCGCCAGGCGCAAGCGGACGCGGATGGCAGTGCGGCGCTTCGCACGGCCCATACGCTCAAGGGAGTGGCGGCGAATCTCGGTGCCCACGGCATCCAGGATGCCGCCCGCCGGTTGGAGGCTGCCTGCCGAGACCATGCCGATGACATCGACGCAGCACTGGCAAGGGTGGTCGCCGAATTGGCGGTGATCCTGCCTGGACTTGCGCTCTTGCAGGCACTCCCCGCAACGCCAGTGGCACCGCGGACGGCTGGGATCGACCTCGGCGAACTGGCTACCCACTTGCGCGAGCTGCAGGCCGCCTTGCAGGAGAGCGACTCCGGCGCAGTCGGCATCCTGGAACAGGTCGAGGAACTCCTGCGCGGCACGCCACATGCCGAAGTCCTGGAGCGGACAGCCAACGCCACCCGGGAGTTCGATTTCGAGACTGCCCTGGTCACGCTCGCGGAACTGGCCGCCCGATGCGGCGTGAGCCTCCAGTAGATCGTCTGCCAGAAAACCACTCCTGGCGGAGCGGAATCGTGATCGAGGCCATGAACCGGGGCAGAAGAGCACCCATAGCCGGAACGACGCATGGCGAACCGGCGAGCCGTCACCCCCCCATCTACGGAGCTGACCTGCTGATCGACGGTGGCACCGCGCCGGAACTGGGTTGCTCCCGCCACAGCTTCAAATACCGAGTCCCCGCAGAATCCGCACAGCATTCGCCGCCGGTGCGCGGAAACCGCAGGGGTACGGCATGCGCCATGTCGACGACGCCTGCGGATACCGCAAGGCGGGTGACCGCCTTTCGTCCTGGAGTTGGCCGCTGCAACTCCAGCCTTCCTCTGTTGGCATGGAGGTTGCTATTGGGTAGCCAGACGTTCGAGGACAGGCCTCGGACTCACCCAACCGGCCCGCCCGGGCCAAGCAGAAAAGGCATGATCATGAACCGACTGACAGCACTGGCGATGGTGGGACTTCTGGCCTTCGGGGGCGCGAGCTTGTTGGCGGGCGACAAGACCCAGAGCCGCAAGAAGGCCAAGGACGGCTCCGGCGACAACTGCACGATCAACGCCGTGGAGATGTGGGTGCCCGGCAGCCTCGACAAGACCCAGAGCCGCAAGAGGGCCAAGGACGGCTCCGGCGACAACTGCACGATCACCGGGGCGGAGACGCTCCTGCCCGGCAGCATCGCCGGCGGCAACGGCAAGTGCCAGCGCCTCCAGAAGCGCGACGGGTCCTGCGGCGGGAGCGGCGACGGAACCTGCACTCGGTAGGTAGCCGTCCAGCCACCTGCCATCCAATGCCCTCCACTGCCTGCCGGGGAAAGACCCTCCGGCAGGCGGTCCTGTTCCAGGCCCTTGGCCAGGGAGTGGGTACGGGGTGACTTGTCCCGACCGCACAGGAGAACCCGGAACACCCCGCGGCCGGACGCCGCCTACTCCTCCTCGTCGTCGTCGGCAGGGGGGGACTCGATCTCGTAGGCCTTGAGCTTGTAGATCAGCGTGCGCCGTCCGATGCCAAGCTCCTTGGCGGCCCGCGTGCGATTCCCGTCGCACCGCGCCAGAGCCGCCAGGATCACCTGCCGCTCCGCCGCTGCCAGCGTATGATCCTCATCGGGGGAAAGGGGGGGCGCTTCTGCGGCGTGTGCCTCCACCGACCTGAGCAAGCGAGGGGACAGGTGCTCGGGCAGCAGGATGTCTCCCTGGGCCATAAGGCTACCCCGCTCGACCATATTCCGCAGCTCGCGAACGTTACCGGGCCAGGGGTAGGCCTGCAGAACCTGCTTGGTCCCGGCTGCAAGCCGGGAACGAGTCCCGAGAAACTCGCTCAGGAACCGCTTGGCCAGGGGCAGGATGTCGGCTGGGCGATCCCGGAGGGCAGGAAGGTGGAGTTCCACGACGTTCAGCCGATAGTAGAGGTCCTCGCGGAACCGACCCTCCTCTATCTCGGTCTCCAACGACTTGTTGGTCGCGGCAATCACCCGCACATCGGCGTGGAATGTCCTGTCCGATCCCAAGGGCGAGTAGGAACCATCCTGCAGAGCCCTCAGGAGCTTGGCCTGCAGGGCCAGGGGAAGTTCTGCGATCTCATCCAGCAGCAGCGTACCCCCGTCCGCCGTCCGCCAGATCCCGTCCCGCGCCGCGACCGCACCGGTGAAAGCCCCCTTGGCATGGCCGAACATCTCGCTTTCCAGCATGGCGGCGGGGATAGCGGCGCAATTCAGTCGCACGGCCGGCTCCTTTGCTCGCGAACTCCACCCGCAGATCAAATCGAAAAGCACTTCCTTGCCCGTGCCACTCTCCCCGGTAATCACCAAGGTAGCGCGGGAGCCGGCAACTCGATGCGCGTCGCGCAGCACCGCGCCCATGGCGGGATCAACGAACACGATCCCATCCGGCAGAGGCGGCAGGGGGCAGTCGGGGGGTTGCTGTTCTCCCAACGCGTTGCCGACGAGATCGCGCAGCTCATCCAGATCGACAGGTTTGGTAAGGTAGTCCACCGCCCCGTCCTTGATGGCGACCACGGCCTGCCTGATATCGGGGAAGGCAGTGACGAGCAGAACCGGGACGGCCGGGAAGTGCTCCCGGATGATCGGGACCAGCTCCAGCCCGCTGATCCCCGGCATGCGCACGTCCGTGATCAGCAGGTCGATCCGGCTGGCCTGCATCACTATGACCGCCTGGTCACCACTTGGGACGTCCACCACCTCGTACCCCCATTCCCGGAGGCACTTGGCGAGCAACTCGCGCTGGGGTCTAAGGTCGTCGACAACAAGGATCAGTTGCCTGGTTTGCATTGGTGTCCCATCGTTGTAGCTGGGCGCCGGGTGGCCAGCGAGGAGGTTACTCTGCCGGTGTCGTCGTGTGGAAGCCGCAGGCAGCGCCAGCCGGAGAAGGAGCGATCCCGCTGATCGCGAACAGCGCCCCGCCGCCGACCGCCTCGCCGCAGCTGATTGCCCAGCCATGGGCGCGAGCCACGCGCTTGGCGGTGGCCAATCCCAGACCGGTTCCTGCGGGACTGGTGGTGAAATAGGCAGAGAAGATCCGCTGCCGCAGCTCCGGCGGTACGCCGGGGCCGTGGTCGCGGAAGGCCAAGGTCCATGAGCCGTCGGTTGCCTGTGCCAAGCCGACGACGACTGCCCCAGTACTGGAGGCGAAGCGGATCGCGTTGTGCATCAGGTTGAACAAGAGGCGCCGGATCTGGTCCAGATCGGCGTGGAGAACCACCTCGGCCGACACGCCGTCCAGGTCCAGAGATAGCCCCGCATCGGCCAACTCGGCCGCCATCAACCGTTCGAGACTCCCGTGCTCCTGCCGCAGGCGGACCGGCTGAAGGACAGGTTCGCGGGGGTTGGCAAACGCGAGCAGTTCGTTGACCCGGCTGGTGACCTGGTCGATCTCCTGGATGATAATCTCCAAGGGCTCCGCCAGTTCCTCGCTGGCGGACGGCTGTGCGGTGAGATGCTGGGCCGTGCCGCGAATGACCCCGAGGGGGTTCTTGATCTCGTGGGCCAGGCCGGCGGCAACCACATTGACTTCGGCCAGGGTGCGCCGCTCCTCGTCGGCGACGCGGAGTTGCGCCGAGTAGGCTGCGGACCGCTTCGCCAGGGACCAGGTGGCGGCGGCGGCGATCGCCGCCGCGAAGGCAACGATGCAGACCACGCTGGCCAGCACGCTGTCGTGCTGCCAACGGCTGCGCAGCGTCGTCAAGGGCATGCTGGCGAAGAGCTTCACCGGGGAGGTTGGCGGGGGCTGCTTCTACAGGGCGAGCGCCCGGCTGCTGGTCGCGCGGAGGGACTTGGAGGCGCACCTGCGGGAAAGGGAGCGGGATCTGTTCAATCTGGACCGGACCATCGTGCTCTACGACCTGACCAACACGTACTTCGAGGGGGTGGCGGCGGACAACGAGCTTGCGCGCCGCAGTGCCGCTTCGAAGGAGAAGCGCACCGACTGCCCCCTGATCTCGGTGGGACTGGTCCTGGACGCCGAGGGATTCGTCCTCACCCACCGGGTGTTCCCCGGCAACGTCAGCGACTGCCGCACGCTGCTCGACGCGGTGGGCGAACTGCGGGAGGTGGGCGGCATGGGGCCGTCGAAGCGAAGGCGGCGGGGTGCGGGGGGGGCCACGCGGCAATGAAGGGAACGGCTTCGGGGTGGCTGCAGTGTCCGAATCGTCGCGCCGGGAGAAGGCGGAGCGGGGGCCAGGGCGGCGGGGTCGCGGTCGGGACAGCGAAGGGCTGGACGCGGGTGAAGGGGACTGGCGTCTGGTGTGGAACGCTTGTTGGGGGCATTGGTTGCGTCATGGTGCCCTGGTGGTGGGACGGCGGATCCCGAGGCAATGAAGTCGGATGCTGCCGCAGCGGGGACATCGTGGCGGTGTTCTGGCGGCGGGTGTTGCTGCCGGCGCGGGCGCTGCGGCAGCGAGACCGGGCTGGGCGCTGGCCAGGACCAGTTGGGCGGCCACGCGGCGCAGGTCCTCCCGGTGGCAGGGATGCCACAGGCCGAAGTGGCGCACCTTGTGGAAGCCTCGCGGGAGCACGTGTTGGAGATAGCGGCGAAGGAACTCGTGGCCGGGCAGCTTCATCGTGCGCCAGGGGCCGGAGTCGGGGCTGCGGTACCGGAAGCTCACGGTGTCCTGGTCGAAGCCGACGAGGCGGGCGCTGGTGATGGCCACGCGTTGCAGGTAGCGCCCGAGGTACTGGAGAACCCTCTCGGGACCGCAGGGAGCCGCCTTGCAGTGGACGACCCAGTCCTTGCGGCGGACGGACGGTGGAATGGCGACCTCCGGCAGCGCCGCCTCGAGCTTCGCGAGGAACATGCCGCGGAAGAGTCGTGAAAGGGCCTTGACCGGGACGGGGAAAGCCGGGTTCGAGGGTCTCCAGCGACCGTCGGTTCCAAGCCCCCCGGCGGGTGCCAGGCAGTGTATGTGGGGGTGGTGGACGAGCGCCCGGGTCCAGGTGTGCAGCACCGCGAGCACAGGTGTGCAGCACCGCGAGCACAGCCAGTCGACCGCCGACGTAGCGCGGGTCGTCGGCGAGCTTCCGGAGCGCTCCGTGCGCAGCCTGGAAGAGCAGGCCGTAGACCGTCCTCTGGTTGCGGCGGCAGACCTCGCGCAGCCCGGCGGGCAAGGTGAAGACCAGATGGAAGTAGCCGGTGGGAAGCAGTTCGCCGCGTCGGGCCGACAGCCACTCCTCGGTGGTGGCGCCGCCACAGGTGGGGCAGTGCCGGTTGCGGCACGAGTGGGCGACCAGATGGCGCTCCCCGCAGTTGGCGCACAGGTACAAGTGCCCGCCGCAAGCAGGCGTGCGGCAGCGCAGGATGTCGGCCAGCGCCCGGGCATGGCTGGCAAGCAAGCGCCCCGCGAAGCGCACCAGATAGCTCGGCGCGAAGCAGCGGAAGACGTCCGCCAGCATGGCCTACAGGTCCGCCAGCAGTTCGTTGACTAGCGCCAGGCAGTTGCACGGAGGGGGATCGGCAAGGTGGGTGTACACGGCGGTGGTCTGGAGCGATCGATGTCCGAGCCACTTCTGCAGTACGGGAAGGGGGATTCCGGCGACGACCAGATTGGTTGCGTAGGAGTGGCGGAGCGTGTGGACGCTGGCGGCGGGGTTGACCCCGCTCTCCCGGACCGCAGCCTTGAAGACCCTCTGCAGCGTCGCCCGGACCAGGTGGTCGGTTCGGGCCTTGTCGGCGAAGACCCATGGCAGGGGCGGCCAGGTCAGGCGGTAGTGCTCGCGCAGCAGTTCGAGGGTGCGGCCGGGCAACGGCACCAGCCGGTCGATGCCTCCCTTGCCGTCGGCCACGCGCAACTGCCCCAAAGCACTCTGGACATGGCCGACCTGCAAGGTGCAGACCTCGCCCAGGCGCAGTCCGCATGAGTAGATGGTGGCCAGCGCGGTGCGGAAGTGCGCTTTGCGCACTGACCAGAGCGCACGCTTGACCTCGTCGTGGGCGAGCGCCAGCGGCAGCTTGCGGCGTTTGGCGGGACGGACCAGATCAAGGATCGGGAGCTCGCGTCCCAGCGTCCGCTCGTAGAAGAAGCGAACCCCATAGATGTGCGTGCGCACGGTGCTGGGCGCCAGCTTTCTGACGTTGATCTCATGCAGGAAGAAGGCGCGCACATCCTCCTCGCCGAGCCGCTCCGGCGAACGCCCGCAGTGGCGCGCGAGCAGCCTCACCGCTCCCGCGTAGCTCTCCTGCGTGTTCGGGCGCAGCCCGGCCAGTTGCATGTCTTCGATCATCCGTTCCCGCAAGGGGTGCATCGCTGTCATGGGAGTGTTCTCCTTGGCCTGGGGGTTGGGGGCAAGGAGAAGAAACATCAACAGGCACGGAAATGCCAACAGCACGCGACGCGGCAACGCCTAGCGCGTCAGCGCTTTAGTCCAACGAATGAGAGTTCTTTTGCGGAATCCCTTCCGCCAAAACTCCGGTTGAACTGAACGTGGGGAGGGGCGGGCGACCTATGGCGATTTCACGGGTCGCGGGGCTACCGGAGGGGGTGGGGCTGGCCGCGCCGGGGGGGCGCGCGGAGTGGAGGGAACGGTTCTGGTGGTGCCGCAGTGTCCTGCGAAGAGGCCATCGAGCCCCCTCAGGCACGAGGCAACGGACACCAGATTGCCGGTGCCATTTAGGTGACACCAGAGGACCTGACAGTGCCAAAACGTACCGTTTCGACACTCCGCTATTTCGTGCACGAGGATGGCCATAGCGGACACTTTCCTGCCTGAGAAAGGTGAAAGCCTGGTGTTCTGAGCACGAAAAGGAGGAAAGGGAGATACCTCTCCCCGGCGGGGTTCGGGGCTGGCCCCGCTCCTCTCTTCCGCCCCGACAGGCCGAACGCAGCTAGCGCACCTATGGTAGGGCAGACGGCAATCCTGCACCCGCCAGCGGAGGTCTCCCGATGCGCATTCTTCTCTCTCTCAGGCAAGCCATCTGCGGACTTGCCCTGTTGGCTAACGGCTTCGCTCTGGCTCAGGAGCTGCCCAAGCCCATCTTCTACCTGCCGTTGGACGGCAGCACCACCGCCACCATCGCTGGGGGCAGCGCGACCCCGCAGTTCGGGGGGCAACCGGATTCCATCCTGACCCTGGTCGACCGAACCCAGCAGCGATTCGCGCCGGGCAAAGTGGGCCAGTGCCACGACATGGGCACAATGCCCCTGATCTTCCGCTGCAACGGCAACTTCCGTCCCGACGAGGGCACGGCCAGCTTCTGGCTGAACCCCCACTTCCGGGGAGATGACAAGAACATCTACTGCACCTTCTTCGGTGCCGCGAACTGGGGCATGCTCTACAAGTACATCAACCAGAGCGGACTCACCTTTGGCACGGCCAAGGAGAAGGGCGATCTGTACTACGATTGTAGCGTGGGCAACATCACCGCCTGGCGGCCGGGTACGTGGCGGCATATCGTCGTCACTTGGTCGCGGGAAGAGAACGCTCGGAAGATCTACGTGGACGGCAAACTCGCTGCCGAGGCCCCCTTCCCATACCACCGTCCAGTCAAGGATGGTCCCCTCTTCATCGGCTCTGGCTGCACGCTCTACCCGGGCCATGTGGCGCATGCGAAGATGGATGAGGTCGCCCTCTGGGACCAGCCCCTTCCCCTCGCTGCCGTGACTCGCCTCTACCAGCTTGGCGAGCAGGGGAAGCCCCTATGGCAGAGCAATGCTCCCGCAGGCGCGGAGACCGTCGATGGGCAGCTCAACGAAGTCATTCCTGAGACCCCACTGCCCCAGGATGCCCAGGAAGCTCCCCGGCTCAAGGGCACCCTCTCCCTGGATGGCTCGTGGCATGTCCTGCCTGCCACCGGAGTGCTGGCAGAGCTGCCAGCCAAAGGCTGGGGCACCACCCAAGTCCCTGGGTACTGGACTCCGCACGGTGCCACACTTGACCCCGAAGGGAAACCATCGAGAGGCAAGTGGAACGGGCGGCCAGTCGCCGAGTTCCGTATCGCCTACTACCAGCGGAGCTTCACGGTCCCCGCGGATTGGCAAGGCCGGAGCGCTGTCCTCCAGGTCGGCGGCGTGGATGGCTTGGGCGAGATCTTCCTGAACGGGAAGCGCCTGGCCTGGTTGCCAAGCTGGGAGCACGAATCCTACGAGATCGGCGCCCTGCTACGCGATGGCGGAAAGCAGAACACCCTGACTCTGGCCCTGCATGCCACGGGCTCGGCCAACGTGGGCATCTTCGGGAGCGTGGCCCTGCAAGCCCAAGCGGGAGCCTTCGTCCGGGAGCCAGTGGTGACGACTTCAGTGGCCAAACGGCAGATCGGCTTCTCGTGCGACCTGTGGAACCCCGGCGCGGAGACCAACGCTGAACTAGAGTTCGTGATCCGTCCGGCGGGAACGCCGAATGGGGTGACGAAGCGCTTCACCCATCGTTTCTCCTTGGCCAAAAACGACCGGTCAAAGCCGCAGCTTTCGGCGAGCAGTCAGCGCGTGGCCTGCGAGTTCCCCTGGCCGGATGCGCATCTCTGGACCTACGACGACCCGTTCCTCCACCGGCTCACTGTGCGCCTCACCATCGCTGGCAAGCTGATCCACGAGGCCCCAACCGTCCGCTTCGGCTTCCGGGAGTTTGCCGTGCGCGGCAGCGACTTCCTGCTAAACGGCGTACCAACCCATCTGCGGGGCCACCAGATCGATCTCGGCTGGAGCAACCAGCAGGAACGCCTGCAGGAACTCAAAGCCGCCGGGATGAACTGCTTCGAGTTCTCCGGACCCAAGAGCCATAGCTGGTATGGCGCGCACGTCTACCGCCTCGAGCAATTCGAGGAAGCCTTGGACTACGCCGACGAGAATGGGCTCATCGCCATCCCCATCCTCCCCGGTGCCAAGCAACTCAAGGACCGCATCTTCGAGCCAGACGTCGCCAAACTGTACCGACAACGACTCGACAAGCACATTCGGCGCTACGGCAATCACCCGTCGATCTGCCTGTGGTATATGCACTTCAATCTGGCGGGCTACCGCTGGTACCTCACCCCCACCAAGATCGACGGCTCCCACAAGCCGGACAACCAGCCGTTCCAGACCAAGGAGCGCTACTCCGTCGAAGCCCAGCGGTTGGCAATGCAGGCGGACTCGCGCCCGCTCTATCACCATGCCTGCGGCAACCTCGGCGACATCTTCTCAATGAACTGCTACATCGGCCCCACCTCCCCCTTGCAGGAGCGCGAGGAGTGGCCCGCGCACTGGGCTGGCAAACGCCCCTTCCCTCTCGTCGCCTGCGAGCACGGCCTGCTCCTGGTGCCCTACTGGTTCCGGCCTCGCAAGTTCCCCCTGAGCGAGGTCTATGCGGATGAGCCCATCTTCGACGAACTGACCGCCAAGTACCTGGGACGACGGGCCTACGACATGCTCACGCCCGAGCTGTTCGACCTCTACGACACAGGCCTCAAGAAGCCGCGTGGCTCGCGCACTCGCGCCCTGGTACGCCAGCATCCGGGCTACCAGAAAGTGAAGTCGCTCTTCGCCCAGCACTCCCTGCGCTCCTGGCGAACCTATGGCGTCTCTGGCATCATCTTCAACGCGATCAACTGGGACTTCAAGGACAGTGAGGACCAGCCACGCCCCGTGATGCAGGCCCTCGGGCGCTACTTCGGCGACACCGATCTGTTCATCGCCGGTCCCAAGGGAAACTGGCCCAGCAAGGACCATGCATTCGTCGCCGGCGAGGCGATCCGCAAACAAGCGGTGCTGCTGAACGACCTCACCCGCGACCTGCCTGTGGTTCTGGATTGGCGGTTGCTGGACAGCCAGGGGAAGCCCCACGCCTCCGGCATGATCCAGGGCGTGGCCGGGGCGGGAAAGGCCACCAAGCTCGCCTTCGAATGCGACGCGCCCGATGTCAAAACCCGGACCGGGTTCCGTTTGGCAGTCAGCGCCCAAGAACCCCAGGGCACGCACTTCCTGACAACCACCTTCGCTCTGGAAGTATTCCCCCGCGCGCAGCCGCGAGTGGCCGCGAAAGGAGTCCTCCTCTTCGATCCCGTGGGCGACACGGCGAGGATCCTCCAAGAGGCGGGAGTGACTGCCCAGCCCCTCACCAAGACCTCCGATCTGAGTGCGGCATCGCTCCTTATCGTGGGTAGTCAGTGTTACACAGACGCCTTCACCACGCTGAGCAAGCAACTGAACCTGGACCAGGCGATCCAAGCGGGGCTGAGCGTGCTGGTCTTCGAGCAAAAGATGGCGAGCCCCTATGGTCTGGAGCTGAAGGAACAGTCGGCCCGACGGACCTTCATCGCTGTCCCCGGCCATCCATTCGTGGACGGGCTGAAGGCGGCGGACCTTCTCAACCTACGCAGTGAGAGCACGCTCATGGAGCCCTACCCCGAGGCGGCCCCCGAGACCGAGCGCAAGTGGCCCAAGCGCTTCTTCAAGATGGGCAATCGCGGCGTGGTCGCCACCTACGTCTACACCAAGCCACACTTCGCCCCCTTCGTGCCCATCCTGGAATGCGGGTTCGACCTGGTCGATTCGCCGCTGCTGGCAGCGAAGATCGGGGCGGGACAGGTGGTGCTCTGCCAGGTCGATATCACTCCCCGCTACGGCAAAGACCCCGTCTCGACCCGGCTCCTCCACAATCTGCTCGCCGCCATGGGTGGTCGCCGGCTGAGCTCCCCGAGCTCCGTTGCTGGCACGGACCCCGCCGCCCGCGCCTTCCTCCAGCAATTCGGCATCAAGGTCAGCGCAACGGCGACTGGAGAACGGCAACTGATCGTGGTCGGCAAGGCACCCCTCTCCCAGGAACAGATCGCCGCCGTCAACCAAGGTGCAACCGCTCTCCTCCTGCCTGGCTCTTCCCCTGCGTCCGGCCTACAGTCCGCCGAACAGCGGCTCTTCATCGGGCGCCCGACCCAACACCCGCTCCTGGCCGGCATCAGTGCCGCCGATCTGTACCTGAAGCAATGGCACACCATGCCCGTCTGCCTGCCCGAGAACGGTTGGCAGCTCCTCATCAAGCCCGGCATCCTGGCAATCAAGCCGATGGGCAAGGGGCAACTCATCGCCTGCACCCTCGACCCCGCCAAACTGGCCGGAACCCGAGGGCGGCCCAAAGCCCTCCGCTTCTGGAATCTCCTCCTCGCCAACCTCCAAGCCCCCCGCCCGGCCCTCAGAATCTCGACCGAGGCCACGCCTTACGAGCGGAACCAGTGGGAGACCATCCCAGGCTACATCAACTGGTAGAAACCAAGAGTGGAAGCGGCGTCTCGCCGCTTGGGCGCGGGCGTGGTCTACCCAGAAAGCGGACGAACAGACAGTGGCCAAGGCCGCCGCGCCAGCGAGAGTGGAAGCGGCGTCTCGCCGCTTTGGGGGCCAAGACAAGCGGCGAGACGCCGCTTCTACGCTGGGGACCGGCGCTGGCATGGGCCAGCAACTACATCGAGGGGCCCGGGGAGACGAGTCTCCCCGGCGGGGTGCCGGGGCTGGCCCCGCTGCCGTGCCTCAAGACAAGCGGCGAAACGCCGCTTCCACTCTAGCGCAGGCCTGCCTTGCTGGGGTCGAAGGCTTTGAAGCCGAGGGCCCAGACGGGACTGTCCTTGGCAAGGGTGAAGTCCTTGTTCTTGGGGTCGGCGAACTTGGGATCGGCGATGATAGAGCCCTCATCGCGCCCGCGCTTCTGCCAGTCGGCGAAGGTGAGCTTCTCGAAGCGGAAGGGCTTGCCGTCGTCCCTCCAATAGCAGTTGTTGCGCATATCGATCTTCATCTGCTTCCAGCGACCCCGGAGCAGCACGCCGGTATTGAAGATGACAATATTGCGCTCCAGCGTGAAGGAGGTGTGCTTCTCCACCCGCGTCGCCTGGATCTGCTGTAGCCGCGAGTAGGCAAAGATGTTGTTGCGGACGATGTTCTCCTTGCCGTAGTGTTGATGGAACGCCCCAGTCTTGGTGTTGTAGACCAGGTTGTTCTCCATCACCAGATGACTCGTGCCCTCATCCGTATACAGCCCCCAGCCGCCATAGGAATGGCAGTCCACATCGTGGATCACATTGTTGCCGATGACGGTGCCTTCGCTCGGCCCGAGGGTATAGACTCCCCCCATGTCACTGAGCTGACCGAAGAGGTGGTGCAGGTGATTGAAGACCACCCGGTTCCGCTTGGCAAGACTCTTACCGTAGCCCCAGCGCCAGCCGACGGAAACAGCGGTGTAGTACAGGTCGCAGATCTCGTTGTGGCTCACCGTGTTGTCTGGGCTATGCCCGATCCAGACCCCGACCGCGCAGGGGAAGATGCGGCCCAGCCCCTTCATGAGCGTGTTGTCCACCAGGCAGTTGCCCGTGTAGTCCCGTTCGTCCTCTGGAATGCCGGCAGGCCCAATGCGCACCCCGCCTGCACCGCCATCCAGAATCTTGCAGGAGACGACCGCGCCATTCTGGCAGCCCTCGTGAAACCAGACCGCATAGCGGGAGAGCCCCCGCAAGGTGCAGTTCTCCAGCCGCACGCCCTCGGCCTGGTCTACCAAGACAACCGCATCGATGGACTGCGCCGCCTGGATCGGGCCAAAGCCTCCCGGCGGGGTCAAGTAGCCGGTGAAGGCCAGCTCCAGCCCGTCGAAGACAAGGTCCTTCACCCGCGCCTCGTGCGTGCCTTTGACCCGGATCAGATGCTCCGTCACCGGCGCGCAGAAACTCGTGTCGGCTAGCGTCTCCCCCGGCATGGGTTTGTAGAGCAACGTGCCCTCCCGATCCAGGAACCACTCGCCGGGCGCGGTCAGCGCCGACCCCAGATTCTCCAGGTAGAAGCGCGTGCCGGGCTTCATGGCATTCCAGCCTTTCATGCCTTGCCCATGAATCACGATCTGGCGCTTCTCCACATCCATCGACTCGATGAACCGGCGGGTATTGTCCCACTTGTGGTAGGCCACGAAGTGTACATCCCTGACCGCCTCGGGCGTGAGTGGCGCGAGCAGCCCGAAGTCCTTCTCGTCCAACTCGATGAACTGCCTGGCTTCCTGCGCCATCCGCGCGTTCTTGCCCTGGACAATGACTTCCTCGCGGATGGACTTGATCTTGATCAGGTCCGCCCCGTCCGGATAGCGGGCGCGCGTGGCCCGGCGACCGTTCACATAGAGCTGCTCGAAGTACCACGTGCCGGCCGCCACATCAGCGACCTTGGCCTGCCAGAGCCCGTCCTGGCGTTGCGCGAAGCCAGTGACAGGACGCGACCCCGAGAGCACCGGCGTCTCGCCCATTGCCGCCACGTAGCGAACGTTGCCGTCTGTCGACCCAAATACGACCGGCCCGGTCAGGGCATAGGTCCCACCCGCGACCACAACGGTGGCGGTTTCGGCCTTGTCGGCTTTGCGCAAAGCGCGGATCTGGTCCCTGGCCGCTTCGATACTGGGCAACGGTTCGGCGGCGGTTCCCGGGTTCCCGGCGACACCATTGGGGGCGACAAACAGCTTGGCAGGCATGGCGATTCCCTCGCAGGTCAAAGTCAGAACCGAAGCGATGGCGAGTTGGCGGAGACGATGGGAGAGAGTTCTGCTCATTCGGCAACCCAGTTGAGAATCTTGTCCATGTACTGGCGGTCCTCCTCGGCGGCTACATGCGGATCGCCCGCGCCGCAGTACTCCACGCAAACCGGCCCCTCAAAGCCCAGCTTCACGAGTTGTTCCATCCACTTGTACAGATCGATGTGTCCATCGGCCAGCTTGACGCTGTAATTCCAGTTGCCACCGGGCTGAGCCTGGCAATTCTTGAAGTGGAAATAGCCGATCCGTCCGGCCAACTGCTCGAGCGCCGCCGGATTCCGCTCCGCCGTGGAGGTGGAGAACATGTTGCCGGGATCGGGATTCGCCCGCACGTTGTCCAGGCCGATCTCCTCCAACAGCCGCGCCGTCGAGGCAATGGTATCGTGCAACGAGAACATGTGGATCTCGAACACGATAGTCATCCCCAGCCGCGCCGCCACGCCACCCAGATGCTGGTAGGCCTCCGCAGCCCGCGCATAGTGGACATCCGTCGCCAACACCGAGCCATTCGCGCCATACGCGG
>JABGQJ010000329.1 GCA_018648945.1 Victivallales bacterium | reverse complement strand
GGATGGGTAATCAGGTACTGTCCTCGCTGGTCAGCCGGAATCACCCGGGCGAACATGTTTTTCGCATAGTGCCGGTCCCAGTTCGTCTCCATGTTATCCGCCGGCGTGTAGTCGGCGAAGAAGCCCAAGTGGCTGCCTCCTTGGAGACCGTACGCGTATCCCAGCGGACAGCCATCGACCTTGCAGCTGGAACTCAGCTGTGTCTTGTCGGCGTCCTTGGCGGTGGAAAGCAGACCGTCGTTCCTGCAGTTGAAGAGGGACCACGAGCCGGATTTCGAGGTGTCCGGGAACGCGGCGGGTACATCCAGCTCGCCTTGGGGACTCTGGTAGTCGGCAGCCAGATCGGCGACCAACTCGCCGTCGGGGGAGAGGATATCCCTCCAGTCACGATCGCTTTTCGGTCCATACCACGCGAAGGTGATTTTGCCGTTGGCCGACTTGCGGGGCTCCGAGAGCAGCTCGTCGTCCACAATACGGATCGGCCGTGTATCTTTGAGATCCGGGACCCTGAAGTACACATCGATGCCATCGGGATCGACGAACTCGGTCAGAACGATATCGACTTGGTCGCCCTTACGTTCAGGGCTTGTCCAGGCCTTGACGACGACCTTCTGTCCATCGGGACGAACTCTGTCGTCCAGGACCGGGTCCCCGATGCTGGCTGGGTCGAGAACCAGGTCACGGGGTATCGGGCACTTCTTGAGCACATCCGCATTCAGCGTATCGCTGAATGTGAACAGAATCGGCCCCCGCAGGAGAGCAATTCTGCCCTCCTGGAGCATCCGGCCACGAACGAAACGCCAGCCCATCGGCATGGAGATGGCGAGCGTATCGCCGGACTTCCAGACCCGTTTGACGGTGGCGTAGCCGAGGGGGGATTTCTCTGGCGAGCACGGCACGTTGCCCACGGCACACGCGATACTCTCCGCCCAGCGAGGGGTGCGGAACTGGAACGCGAACTCGACCGGCGCCGAGCACGTGAAGGTCAGTTTGACCTCGCCAGAGTTCGGGTAGGACGTCTCTTGCTTGATCTGGACGGTCTTGCCGTTGACCTCGAATGTCTTGTCGGAACGGGTGAACAGGTTCAGCGCGATGCCGCCGTCCGGGGTGCGGTAGTACACCTTCTGCGGCAGTTCGGCGATTGCACGCCGGAAGTTCCCGTTGCAGCAGAAGGTGTCGCGTTCCTGGAAGCGCCGCTTCCCCATGAACGGAGTGAAGTAGCAGATGCGGCGGCCGTCCGGGGATTGCGCTCCGAAGAGGGCGTTGTAGATCGCGCGCTCCATGATATCCCCATACCGCATGTCGCCTTCCAGCCGCATGAGGCTGTCGAGCCAGCGGAGCAGATAGGCCGTAACGCAGGATTCCTCGACCATCCCCGAGCCGTCTTGGTTGTACGTGAAGTGCTCCCCCTGAGACGTCGAACCGGTAACCAGCAGTCCGCCGCGGCCCTGTTCGAGCAGTTCCTGTTTCATCCACAGGCTCTTCCTGACGTAATCCTCGCCGCCGATCAGTCGATACAGCTCCGTGTCGGGGTACATGTGCGACAGCATCACGTAGACATGGTAGCGGGCCTGTGAGATGTTCTTCTCCCAGGCATCGAACGGTTTCAGGTAGTACCAGTGCGGCTCGTACTGCAGGTGCCGAGCGAAGTCGAGGTACTTCTCCTCCCCAGTTACGCGATACAGCTCCACGAACCCCTCCGTGATTCCCGCAATGGATGTGCCGGAGGGAATGACATGCTCCCCATTCTTGTTGGCGGGGAACATCCGCATGATGTAATCCGCCATGATCCTCGCGTCCGCCAGAGCTTGAGGGTTGCCTGTCGCCCGGTAGTTCCGCACCAGGGCCAGGTTGATGTACTCCTGCTCGTGGAGAATCCAGTTGACGACGTTCTGATGGTTGTTCGGTTCGACGTTCCAGAAGCCCAGGTATCCGTCCGGATCGCGTGAACTCCGCAACTGATCCATGATGTATTGGGCGCGTTCGTCCACTTCCGGATCGCCGGTGTATTGGGCAAACAGACTGCCCGCGTCCAAGACCTTGCCGATGCCGTAGTAGACGGCGTTCTTGGTCCCGCGATCGGTCCGGTTCCTGAACTTGTCCAGCCAGTCCCGGTCCAGTTCGAGGACCATGTAGTTCCGGCGAACCAAATCCCCGATACGCCGGTCGATCTCCCCCCCGAGCTCGCGCTGACTGAGCGTCACGCGAGAGAGCTTGTCGGGCGCTTGGGGCACGACGACGTCGCCTGCGGGCCGGGCGGGCGCGGCCAACAGGGCGCCGCACGAGAGCGTGGTGACGGTTTTTGCCATGATCGAGCTCCAGAATCGGCGAGCGGTTGTGATCAGCATGGGATCAGTGTTCCAATGGCTTGAACAGGAGGAGCTGTTCGGAGGTCAGGGCTCTCCCCGGAGACCCTGATTCGTCAGCACAGAGCCGGCCTGTTGGCTGACAAAGCGGACCAGCACGGGGTAGTCCTTCACGAAAACCCCTCGGACCCGCGTCGTGTCGCCGTCGGTTGTGCTCTGCAGCTCCTGCTCCGTTCCCGTCAGGCAGTCGTAGGCGACTACCCGCGAACAGCGCCCGGCGACCTGGATGTCCACTGGTACTGCGGGGCTGTCATCGGCCGCCGTGCCGGCCAGCCAGAGCGCCAGTGCTTGGTCGCTGTCTCGCGCCATGGGGAAGGTCTCGAGATCGGTCGGTTCGCCGCTGACCGTGTACTCGAACTGGCCTGGCCGGTAGCTGTCGAGCGCGGTTGCCAGGTTCCGCATCACGTAATACGCGGCCTGCGGTTGCAGGGCGGCATAGGGATCGGCGTGGAACGCGCGGCGCATGAGCGAGAGGTCGAGCGGATAGGTGTCGTTGCCCCAGACCTCGCAGAAGAAGGAGCCGATACCCAGGGCCGTGTGCAGTGTGGAGAGTCGCGCCACGTACTTCGCCTTCTGAAGTTCGCTGCACACGCAATCGCCCCACCAGTGGGGTTTGGCGGGCTCCGGGTAGTTCGCTCCCCAGTTGTACTCGCTCGCCAGGTAGTCGCCCTGGAATCCCTGGCCCTCGGCCCATGTCTGGAACGCCTGGATGTTCGCGACATATTCGCGGCAGGCCGAGGCTTCGGGATCGGTCTGGTAGAATGGATGCCAGCCGATCAGATCCACATCCCGTGCCAACGCCGCCACCGCTTCGAGGAAGAGCCCCCGCTTCCCTGGCTCGGGCACTCCGTTCCGGGCGAGATCGTGGCAGAATCCGGAGACCGAGCCAAGCATGACCTTGGCCGCCGGACATTCCTCCCGGATGATCGGGATGGCGACCCGGGCCAGGGCCAGGTAGTGGTCCAGATTGGGCTCCGCTCCCCAGTAGAGTGAGATATTCCACTCGTTCCAGACCTCGAAGACCTTCACCCGGTCCCGGAACTGGCGACACATAAACCGGATGTAGCGCCCCCAGGCGGCGAGGGCCTCCGGGGTGACCGGCGGCGCGGGGTTCTCGTAGTACCATTCCCACAGCTGCGGCAGATGGCGGACGGGATCCTCCTGGGTATACAGCCGATTCCCGAAGCCCAGGGCCATGACCACGTCCACGCCCCGTTCGACCAGGTAGGTGATGGCGGCATCGGCTTCAGGATCGACAGCCAGTGTCCCTTTCTCCTGCTCTACCCAATGCCAGTTGATTGGGTCGTCGTGGTAGCCGACCCGCACCCACTTCAGTCCGAGATCGGCGAAGAGAGGCCAGAGCCGGTGGTGTTCTTCGCGTGTCTGCCCCAAAGAGCCTTGCGTGGAACTGACGGTCACGCCCGTCCCCTGGCTGACCAAGGCCAGATTTCGCCCTGCCGGATCAACCACCTCCACGGCGGCGACCGAGAAGGAGAAGTGCCAGTTCTCCACCCGCGCCAGGCATCGGCCGATGATCCAGACCTGCTTGACCGGGCGAGCCGGGAAACTGCAGACGAACTCGCGTTGTTCGGGGGTGTCGCCCGTGTCGCCGTCAAAGACCGTGTCCCAGTTCATGGCGTCCTGGCTCACCCGGATGGTGAGCCCTCCTGGCATGGCCATGCCCACTTCCACCGCGCCCCGGTCCAGGGGCATCGAGCCGATTTGGTTGCGAGGCGCACCAGGCACCCGCTTGCGCAGAACGATTTGCGAGACCGGCTGCTCGACCGGCAGATCGATCCGGACCCAGGCGGGTTCCGCATCGGGTTGGGCGATCGTGCGGCTGCACCAACAGGTCTCGGGATCGCCGTCGATGAGGTGGATTGGTTCGAGGGGACGGTAGTCGTTGGCGGGTGTGCGCGGCATGCGCGGGGTGGTTCCGCCCAACTGATTGAAGGCGATCTCCGCGCTCTTCTTCGGCCTCACCTTCTGCAGCGGCGCCGGATTGTCAGCCTGCAGACTGCTTGGCTCGACCAGGTCCGGGCTCGCCCCCAGCACGTGAGTGTAGCCGTAGGCGAGGACTGGCACGCCCTCGCAGATGGCGCTGATCGTCGGGTCGGGGAAGAGCTGGACATCTCTCTGTCTCGGTGCCATGGCTAGCGTCTCCGTGTACCGGTCATGATTGAACAAGATGGTAGAAGACAATCCGGCTTGACCGGGGTGTGGGCAGGCAGATCGTCACCCCCCGTGTTCGCAGGCACTCGCCGGTCGCTTGCCAGGTCTCGCCGCTGTCGGCGTCCTCGAGCTCGTAGATGCCGTCGGGCAGACCGCGCAACTGGAAGGTGGCGGCGGTCTGCGGGCTCTCGGGGCGACGGAAGGCGACCACCGCGCCCTCGCCGGTGGTCGGGATCAGCAGCTGGTAGGCGAGCCAGGCAGTGGGGTCGAAGGTGCCGGGGGTCAGGGGGTAGAAGTCCCCGGCGAAGAGCGTGCGCACGCGCCGCGCTTCTTCGAGCCAGCGACGGAAGGAGTCCCAGGGAATCCCCTCCGTACCGCCATCGATCCCGAATTTGCGGGTGCTCAGGACCAGTCCAGCCGAATAGCAGGAACGGACCTGGTAGTCGTCCTCGGTCGCGGGCGGGGGGCTGGTGGCGTTCTGCGGCAACCAGAGGTGCAACCCGAGGGTGTGGAGCTGGGCGGCGTCCGCGTTGGCAGCGGGGAAGCAGTTGTAGTCGCTGCGCCAGAGGGCCACGCTGCGCCCGAGCATCTCCAGTTCCAGCCGCCGTCCGCCGCTGGCGCAGTTGTCGATGAGCAGGCCAGGATGGCGTCGCAGCAGTTCGTCCCAGAAGGCGTACAGCCCCTCGATGAAGCGCATCTCCACCATGCCTTCGCGCCCGGGCACCGTCGCGTTCTGCCAGTAGGGCGAGGGATCGGTGTTGAAGTCCTCCCGATAGCAGTCAATGCCATTTTCCTCGATCAGGCCCGAAACCGTATCCACGGCCCATTGCCAAGCCGCCGAATTGCCCAGATCGAGGAGCAGGTTCTCGCCAGGCTTCGGCTCCGCCGGGGTCCGGTGGAGGAACCACTCGGGGTGTGCGAGGGTCACCGGAGTGCCCTGTGTGGCGCGTTCGGGCTCGATCCAGAGCAGGAACTTCATTCCCGCCGCGTGGGCGGCCTCGCTGATCGGTTTCAGCCCATCCGGGTGATAGAGTCGATTCCCCCGCCAGTCGCCGGTGGTCCCCCAGTCGCCCTCGAAGACATTGGGACAGGGCTTGGTGGATGTCCCGTACCACCCGGCATCGACCCAGTAGTAGTCGTAGGGCAGGCGGTGTTCGGCGATGGCGGCGATGGTCTCCAGATGCCCCGCCGTCGGCGTGCCGCCCCAAGCCCCGTTGCAGAGCGGCACCTCGGCTCCCTCTGGGCTGTGGTGGGCCAGGATGAATCGGCGCAGAAGATTGTGTCCGTGGATTGGCTCGCCCTGCCAGTAGAGCAGGAGGATGCGTGGGGAGCGGATCGATTCGCCTGGCTGGAGCGTCGTGTGCAGGTGCTCCATGCCTGCCGATACCGTGGTTTCCCCCTTGCCGTCATGGGCGAACTCTGCGAACCACTGGCCGCTCCAGCCCACGGCCCCGATCAGCCCATCCCCGCCGGTGCGCAGATTGAAGAAGGGCAGCCAGGTGGCCGAGGGACGACCGTCCGTGGGCAGTTGCGAACCGTTTCGCGCCTTGCGAAACGCGTTGTTGTGCTCGGTATCCATGCGCACCGTCTGGGGCGCGCCCCACATGGAGTGCCGCAACTCCTCGCACTGGTACTGGAAGTCGTCGTGGCGGCCGTCGCTGCCCAGGGAGCGCCGCAGCTCGGGCGTTTCCCCCGGGTTGGCGCATTTCCAGACGGTGTCGAGAGCCGCGAAGGAGGAGATCTCCGCCGTATCGGTCTCCCCTTCGTTGCGCAGGCGCACCACCCACTCCATGGCAGGGAACGCCGCGAACTCGGTCAGTTCCACCTCACATGACAAGGCCGTCTCCACGTCCTGCCAGCGCAGCACATGGCTCCGCTTCCCCTCGCTCCAGGCCCCGCTCTCGATGGTGGCATCTGTCCGCGTTAGCCAGTCGTGACTGGACTGGGCTCCACACTGGAAGCTGAAGGGCACACCGTCGCCATGGCGCCCACCGGGCTCGGCACTCGGTACGCCGAGGAGCTGGCCAATCCAACCCTGCATGAATGCCATCTCCCGGCGCCGGACGTCTGACACATCCTCGTTCCTGTCCATCGTGCATTCCTTCCGCTCGCCAGTCCATGGACCCTTGGAGTCACCGCCAACGCCTATATCGCCCCCGCCGTTTCCTCGCGTCATGGGGGAAGCTACCGTGCCTGCGGTACTTCGGCCACCGGAAGTTGCTCATATCCAGTCTCCGGCTGGCGAGAGGTCGGGGCATCGTGTACCTTCGCGGTGATTCATGATCTTCTTGACCCAGATGGCCATTTGCCAGAGGAAGCCCAACCCATGACCCGCCTTGCCACCGCCGAACTTATGCGCCGCGCCCTTGCCCAGGGAACTGCCATCCCCGCCTTCAACATCCCCTACCTGCCCATGATGGCACCCGTGGTCCGGGCCTTGGCCGACACCCGGACCTTCGGCCTGATCGCCGTGGCCAAGCTGGAATTCACCAAGTTCGAGTCCGGTAGCCCCACCGCCATCCGCGACGAATACGAGCGGGTGAAGGACGAGACCGTCACCCGCCTGCACATGGACCACGTGCCTGTGATCGACGAGGACAATCTGCGCGTGGACTATCTAGCCATGCTCTCCGAGTGCGTGGAGTTGGGCTACGAATCAGTCATGGTCGATGGCTCCCGCCTGGATTTGGCGGGGAACATTGCCTGTACCCGCGAAGTGGTGGCGATGGCCCACGCCAAGGACGTGCCTGTGGAAGCGGAGCTGGGGGCGATTCTCGGGCACGAAGCCGGTCCCTTGCCTCCCTACGAAGAGCTCTTCACCAGCGGTCGGGGCTTCACCGATGTGGCCGAGGCCGTCCAGTTTGTGGAGGAGACGGAAGTGGACTGGCTGTCCATCTCCATCGGCAACATCCACGGGGCCATTTCCGCCGCCAAGAAGACCCAGAAGAAGATCGCGGCCCGTTTGGACATCGATCAGTTGGGTCGCCTCCGCGACGCCACTGGCATCCCTCTGGTCCTGCATGGCGGCACCGGCATTCAGCGCGAGTACATCCAGGCCGCCGTCGCCAACGGCATCGCCAAGATCAACGTCGCCACCGCCATCCGCCAACCCTACGAGGCGCTCCGCGACCAGTCCATCGAACGCGCCCAGGAAGCCGTCTATGCCGCCACCTGCGAGCTGGTGACCGAGGAACTCGCCATCGCCGGCAATGCCGCTCCGCTGACCGCGTAGCGGGGAAGAGCGGAGGATCGGGATGCTGGAATGCTGGAATGCTGGAATGATGGAATGCTGGAATGCTGGAATGCTGGAATGCTGGAATGATGGAATGATGCGGGACGGACGGCCGTTCGACTTGACCGATCCGACCGATCCGACCGATTCGCCCGATTTTCCCCGCTCCCCGGTCCGCTCCCCCAATTCCCCTCCTCCCCTCCACCATTCCACTATTCCATCATTCCACTATTTCCCCTTCCCCCCCCCAGGAGCCCCCATGTTCGAACAAGAGCACATCGACCGGATCCGCGCCTTCTTTGCCACCTACCCGCGCTATGCCGAGGTCGTTTCCTACCGGGAGCTTCAGCCCTGGGTGGGGCAAGTCACCAATCTCTTCTACGGTGACTCCATCACCGCTGCCTGGCCGCTGCACGAGTTC
>JABGQJ010000328.1 GCA_018648945.1 Victivallales bacterium | reverse complement strand
GTCGCCCTTGCCAGCGGCCTCCCCCCCTGGGCACGCTGAGCACCAGCTCGGCATCTTCCGCCCGTGGGGGGTCTCCACGCACGGCAACCAGTTGGGCATGGTCGCTGCCGGTGGCAATCGACTGTCCTCCGACGGCGATCCCCATGCCGAGCTGGTGCTCGGCGCGCCCAGGGGGGAGGGCACTGTCCCCGCAGAGCCCACACGGACGAAGTCACAGAGAGCGCGGCTCCTGGCCATCCTCCTGAGCTCGGCGTATTGGTTGACGCTCCGCCCGCAGAACTCAAGACAATCGCCGGTGTAGCGGTAGGCCTGCAGTGCCCGCGAGAGTGGCTCTGGCATGCTCTGCTCCTCGCCGTCAGGAAGCTGGTCCCAGATGAAGGCAGCAGCTAGAACTCCCAGCTCATGGATGACCAGCGCCGGGTGCTCGCCACTGCCCCCGCCTAGCACGAGGTCAGTGCTGTCCGCCCCCGAATTCGCAGGCCCCCTGGCCATTACCCTCGATCACAACCAGGGGGTGATGTATCGGCAGATACCCCAAATGCCCAAGATACTCATGGTCGAAACCATCGACGTAGCTCATCTTACATGCCCAAGGCTATTGCCGCTCTTCCGGCGGCGTGCTGGCGTAGCCGCCCTGGCAGTCTTCGGCGGCGAGGAACCAGGCGGTGCTGCCAACGGGCAGTGTGGCTTGGATGGCGCCATCGACGACATTGGCGGGGGTCCGGTGCCACTTCCGTTCCTGCCAGCGACCGTCGGCAGTGGTATGGAGCAAGTAGGCGTGGGCCAACTCCAGACCGCTGTTCACGGAGCACGAGACATGGTCGCCAACCACGGCGACATCGCCGAAGGCGGGCAGAGCTGGCGCGCCGTCCAGGACGGAGTCGGCGAAGCGCCCGATTTCGGTGGGTGCCCAGCCGGCCTCGTGGCCGTGGGGCATTTCCAGCCGGACGCAGTATTGCGCGGGGCGGGGCACCAGATCAGCGCTCTTGCGCAGGCTGTCGAGGGGATAGGCGAAGTCATTGGTGCCGGTGACGAACAGCATCGGGAGGTCGGCGTTGACCAGGTACTGGCTGGGATCGCAGAGCTGGTGCCACTCCTGGCGCTGCTCTGGGGTCATGTCGGCGAAGATCTTCATCCAGTCGTCGGCGCTGTTGTCTTGCAGAAAGCCGCAACCATAGACGGGAACGGCGAACCGGAGTCGGGGATCGACCCCCGCCATGATGCAGGTGAGGTAGCCGCCCCAACTGATGCCGGTGACGCCAATCCGAGCGGCGTCCACGCGCGGCTCGTTGGCCAGTAGGGTGTGGGCACGCAGAGCAGCGGCAATGGCGTGGTAGGTCCAGAGATCGTGCCAACCACGCTCGAGTCCGAACTTGGCCGGATGGCCCTGGCGTGGACCGGGCCAGTCGTGACGTTCACCATCGGGACCGCAACCGCCGAAATCCATGGCGATGGCCGCGTAGCCGCGCGCATTCCACAGCTCCACCCACTCGCGGAAGGCCTTCCCCCCGCCGCCGTGCAAGAGAACCACACCAGGCACGAGAGCGTCCGTCTCAGGCACGCCAAGATAGGCGAAGACGCGGGTCGGCCGCCCCCGGAAGGACTCACTGCCATAGTAGATCTCACGCACGGTGCCGTGGCGGGCAACGGTCTCACGCGATGGGGTGCCCAACAGTCGGTCCAGATCCCAATTCATGTGCTCTCCTAGCCTGGATTACCCACGCGCTTCGTAGCGAGGGCGCGTCGTGTGATGTGGCTCAGCCCGCTGTGCCAGGTTGCCGGGCGCAGGCGTGTTGGAGCCCGTCAAGGTCGGCGTTCTGGCACAACGGGCTGAGATGCAGTGCAATCCGGGGTCGCAGTAGATTCGCGTGAGTAATCCAGGCTAACCGAGGGTATTGGCGAGAATCTTCTCCACCGTTTCCATGGTGGGAATGCTCTTCTGGATGGACGACTGAGTCATCCCCGCATCGCCCGCCTTGACCGCATCCATGAACTCGCGATCCTCGTCGAAGAACCCATTCGTGCGATGCTTGGCCTCGGAACCAGCGGCTTCGGCAACCGTGACGGTGACGCCCTCGGGGCTGTCGGGGGAGTAGAACGTCCCCTGCTCTTCGCAGTCGATAATGGCGCAGCAGTTCTGCCCGTGGATATGGGTCAGCAAATGGCGCCGCCCGGAGTTCCAGGTGGCGCTGAAGAAGCCGCTAGTGCCGTTGTCGAAGTTCATCAGGGCATTGAACTTCACATTCTGGTCGCTGACCGACTGGCGGCTGACGCTGGCGACGCGGGGCGTGGTGCCGCCGCCGAGCCAGACGGCCGTATCGACCATGTGGATGGCGTCGCAGGTGAGGATGTCGATGCGCCCGCCGTAGTAGAGCCCGCCGTTGGGGCTGGGCTTGATGAACTCGGAGAAGAACTGGTCGATGGGGCCGCGCTTGTCCACCATGGCCCGCATCTGCTTCATGAGCGGGATGTGCTTGCGCTGGAAACCGAGCTGGGTAATGCAGCCATTCTTCTCGGCCAGGTCGGCGAGAACCCGGGCCTGGAAGGTGGTGACGGTCGGCGGCTTCTCGGAGAAGGTGTTCAGCCCGCGCTTGAGACAATCCGCCAGCAGATCGAAGCTGTCCTGCGGAGGCATGACGATGTAGACCGCATCGTAGCTCTCCTTCTCCAGCATCTCCTTGTAGTCGGTGTAGACGCTGGGGATGCCGAAGGTCTCGGCATTGCGCTCGGCCTTCTCGGCGATGAGGTCGCAGACAGCCACGACCTGCACGTCCTCCATCTCGGTCAGCGAGGGATAGTGGAAGGTGGTGGAGAGACTTCCCGCACCAATGAAGGCAACCTTGGCAACATCACAACTCATGGCTCGCGTCTCCGTCTTCGTTTGAGGGTGCTCAACGCGTCAACATCGGTTTGACCCAGCCCGCGCCCGCATGCAACCAAGCGGGGCCGCCCGCAGGATGAGCTTCCAGAACCAGTTTCCGCACGCCAGTCAGATTCGCCTCCAGGACCTGCACGGGTGCAGCCCAGGAGACCACGATCTCAGCCAGTACTTTGCCGTCTCCCTTGACCTTGAAGCGCACCTTTTCTCCCTTCCGAGCATGGCAGGTGTAGGTCTCCGGCCCATTCAGCAGGGCAACCCCTGTGGTGAGTTTCCTGAAGGTGCCATCAAGGGGGTACTCAAGCACCGTGGGGGCGCGCACGCCGATGCTCTCCGGCAAGGGTTGCCCCTGGAAGATCCGGCCTAGGCCGATGGCCCCGCGCATCTGGTCGACCCGACTCGGGCGGAGGTCGAAGAGGCGAACGGTGGCACCCTCCTTCGGCACCGTCTCATAGGGCGGGAAGTGCTGGGGATCCATGCCATCGCGCAGAGCATCCACGCCGATCCGGCTCACGCCGTTGCGCACGCTCCAGTCGGTACCGAACCAACCCAGCAGAAGAAGCGTCTCAGGCGAGGCGGACCGGGCGTCGTATACGGCGTAGTCGAAGTATTTCCGGGAGTCGTAGACGCCCCAGTTGAACCAGTTGCCGAAACGCCCCCAGCCCTGGTGGATCGCGGCCGGGCCATTGGCCTGCCAGAGCACGATCAGCCGGTCGGGATGCTCGGGATTCGGGTAGACCAGGAAGTAGCCCACATCCGCTGCCTCAAGCCGAGGCTCACTCAAGCCACTTCCCGGGGCCAGGACTTCACGGCCACGCAGCGGGGCGAGCATCTCGTCCAGAGGGAGTTGGGAAGCCAGCCGTGCAGCAACGCTGTTGGCGCGCGGGCCACCGAGAAGAACCAGGTTGCGGTCGGCCGCGATCTCGTCGGTCAGTTCGCTGTCCTTGACCCGCAGGCAAGGCGCGATATTGCGGCGCTTCCATTCGTTGCGGAACAGGTCGGCCTCCTGTTGCCAGAGCTTGTTGGTCAGTTCGTCTTCGGACTTGGTTCCCTGCACCAGGACAAAAGGCTGGAGCAGGGCCTCGCTGATCGGCCCCTCCAACCAGGCGCGCTTGCGCAGGGCTGGAGGCGGTTCCGCCAGCCGCGCGGCATCGCGCCAACCAAGATCGGGCACCCGCCGCAGTTGGACCCACGCGGGTGCATCGCCGCGAGCGGGGGGGAAGATGACCCGTTCGCCATCGATCTGCAGGAACAGCGGCTTGGCGGGATCGAAGAGCGGGGCCAGGCGCTGGAGGGAGAACGCGCGCAGGTTCCCAGTCTTGATTGTCACATGCGTGCGGTCCACGACCTCGGCATCGATCTCGGAGAAGGCCGCTGGCCGCTGCTTCTGCTCAAGGCGCAGCCAATAGGCCTTGCCATGGCGCATCCGGTCTGCCTTCCAACGGACCCGTTTTGGGAAGGGGGCGCGGGGTTGCGCACACAGCCAGCCCAGGCCTTGCTCGATGGCGTGGCCAGGCAAGCCGCCATGCCCCTTGTTCGGGAATTCGCGGTACTCCACCGGCGCGCCCAGCGTGCGCAGTTCGGCCACCATGTGGCGCGAGTGTTCGGGAGGCACGATCACATCCCCGCTGCCATGGATCGCGTAGGCTGGGAGGTTGAGCAGGTTCATGGTGAAGGCCCGGGACGTGTGCCCCTCCTGAATCCAGTGGCGGAGACCGTCGAAACGGCCCGGGAACTCCCGGTTCCACCCCCAGCGCTTCGTCCACGCCTGGTTGTCCGCATTGCCGCACACCGGCAGAATGCCCGCGAACTGATCGGCGTAGTGCGTGCCAAGATGCCAGGCACCCGTGCCCCCCATGGAGCCGCCGCGCACATAGACCCGGTCGTCGTCGATGTGGAAATCCCGTTTCACCTCGGCAATGCAGCGCAGGACATCCTGCTCGCCAAGCTCGCGGTAGTCGGTGGCCCCCCGGCCGGTGGGAGCCAGGCAGAACGCCCCCACGTTGGCTGGAGCGGGATGCCCCTGGAACGGACGGAACCAGCCATGCCCGTGCAGAGTGACAATCAACGGCCAAGGCATTGCAGGGTCGTAAATCTTGGGAATGGTCAGGGAGTAGGGCTGGATCGTGCCATCCACATCCGAGACATAGGCCCGCATCTTGGCCCCAGCCTCTTCGGGAATGTACTCCGCCCCCTGCTGGCTAAGCGATGATGCGCGGAACAGCCGCCGGTGTGCAGCCCGCACCGCCTTCCGGGTCTTCTCGTCCAACTGCCGTTTGCGATCCAACGGCTTGTACTTGCCTAGCAGGTACTCGGCATTCACAGCGATCGCCGCCGCCTGCCGGCGGGTGAAGCCAGTGGTCCGGCGCACGCGTTCCCGCTCTTGCTTCGCCAGCTTCTGCAGCTCGATCCCGAGCTGGCGCGTCACCCAGACACTATCCGGCCGCCCAGGCCGATGGTAGCGCTCGTAGATCACCGCGAAAATGCAGAAAGAGAACGCCAGCCATGCCAGCCAACGCAACCAGCGCCAGGTTGGGAACCGCATGCCGCTTCCCCGTTTGCCCAACATCGTGCCCAACTGGACCATCACCATCTCCGCCTGCCTGGGGTTTGTCGGCCCCGCCCTGCGGCAGGGCCCTGAGGCCACCCGGAACGTGTCAACTATCGCACAGGCACAACGAAAGACAAGCAGACCGACGTGCAACCACCCATTGACTGGGCATGTGGCCCATGGCAGACCCCATTCCCCAGACCCCCTGCCGGTTGACATGCCCAGTCGCCGCGGGTACACTTGCCCCAGCGGCATGGATGCATGATTGTCCGAGGTGGTCAGTCACAAGCGATGCGGAACGACATGGCGTATGAGGCAATGGGGAGGCACGGGAAGCATGAAACGGAACGCAATTGGCACTGCCATCGTCGGTCTTCTGGTGATCTGTCAGCTCGACCTTGTGGCGGAAGTCACGGAGGAGAAGACCCTCGAGAAGAGGGACGATGGTTCGGTGCAGGAAATCTGCAGGTTCCGGCGAGACGGCAAGGGGATTCTGAAGATAACTACGCTCACGCCCAAGAAGGGAGATCGCATGGGGCAGCTCATCGTGCAGGAGGTGTTCGTCGATGGCAAGCTGCTTCTCACGATGACTAGGTGCGACCTGGCAACCAGCATCCATGGCAAGGGCAGAGAGGGAATTTCCTGGTCTCTCGTCCGCGACAAGGAGGCGGGCAAGACGCAGCTCAGCGTGACGCGCGACGATGCAGGCGTGATCGAGCTCTTCGAGGTGACGGAGGATGGCCTGAGACCGGTGTCGGACGAGAAACTGCGGGACTATGCCAAGCTGGTTCAGACGGGCGTCAACATAGCCAAATCACTCAAAGGCAAGACCACCTTGGAGGAGGCGCGGCCCGTCCTGAAGCGCCTGCAGGACTTCGGCAAGGAATCGCAGGAATTCCTCAAGAAGGCCGACTGACGGGGATCGGTCCTAGACCATTGCGCTGTCGTCGCAAGAGGCCTGGGACTGGCCACCAGCCATTGACTACGGACCACGGACTTCTCGCGTCTACCGGCCGGAAGCCCGGTGGAGCTTGAAGATGGCGACCTTGTCCTTGAAGAACTGGGGGACGTAGAGGGTCATGGTGTTGCGGTCGATGCCGATGTCCGCCGGGGAGTCGAGCTCAACCAGGGTGTAGACAGTCTTCTTGTCCGGGGTAATGGCAGAGACCTTGTTGCCCTTGAAGTCGGAGACGATGAAGCTGCCATCCTGCAGCACCTCGATGCCGTCCAGATTGGTGAAGTGCTCGGCCAGGCCAAAGGGGCGGGGAATCTGGTCGCCCAGCGGGAAGACCTCGTACACCTCGTGCAGATCCCAGCTGACCGCGTACATCTTCTCCTTGGCAAAGGTCAGACCGTTGACGCTCGGCGGCGAGGGGATCTCGCGTTTTGCACCGTCGGGGGCGACCCGCCAGATCTTGCCTTCCTTGCTGTCCGAGACCCAGATGCCATCGCCGTCGGTGGCCAGATCATTGGCGTTGACAAAGCCAGTGGCGACGACCTTCAGTCCCTTGCCATCCTTCACGTTGCAGCACATCAGACGCGTGTTGTCGGTGAAGTAGAGTTTGTCGTCCAGGATGCACATGCCCTTGGGGCCGTCGAGCTTGGCGCCGGGAGCGCTCCGCAACCAACGCAACCGCTTCATCTTGTCCTTGGCGATCACGCTGATGAAGCCGGTGCCGTCGTCGGTCCAGTACTGGTCCTTCTCGGCCTCGATGTTACTGACAAACAGCTTGCGTTCCATGCTCTTGGTGGGCAGGACACATTCGGGCACCGAGAACTGGCTGAGCTCAGCGGTCTTGGTCACTGCCCAGCGAGCGGCTCGCGGTTGGGCCAGCAATGCGGAGCCGAGGGTCAGACCAAGAAGGCAGAGGATGGCGGAACGGGGATGCATGGGTATTCTCCTGTGGGTTTCTTCCTGGGATAGCCCGTCTCCCGCGGTGGCTCAACCGCAACCGCAGAGCGGGGTGTAGGCGATGTTCAGATCCCGAGCAGCCTTGGTCTCGTTCAGCCGGCCGACGGGGGTGGTGAGCGGGGCGGAGTGCAGCGCTTCGGGGTCATTCTGGGCCAGTTCGGCCAGCTCGCGCATGGCCTCGATGAAGGCGTCAATCGTCTCCTTGCTTTCGGTCTCGGTAGGTTCCACCATCATCGCCTCGTGGACAATCAGGGGGAAGTACACCGTGGGCGGGTGGAAGCCCCGGTCGATCAGCCCCTTGGCAATGTCCAGCGCGCGAACGCCGTGCTCCTTGGCCAAGGTCTCGGCACTGAGCACACATTCGTGCATGCAGGGGACATCGGCAACCACGTCGTAGACGTCCTTGAGCTTGGTCAGGATGTAGTTGGCGTTCAGCACCGCGTTCTCCGCCACCCGTTCCAGCCCTTCGCGCCCGAGCATCAGAATATAGACATAGGCACGCAGCACGATCCCGAAGTTGCCGTAGAAGGGGGCAATGTAGCCCACCGAGTGCGGGCGGTCATACTCCAGGGCATAGGTGCCGTCCTCGCGCTTGACGACCACGGATACGGGCAGGAACTCCAGCAGACGCTCGGCGACACCCACCGGACCAGCGCCAGGACCGCCCCCGCCGTGGGGCGTGGCAAAGCTCTTGTGCAGGTTCAGATGCACGATGTCGAATCCCAGATCCCCCGGTCTGGCCTTGCCCAGAATCGCGTTCAGGTTGGCACCATCGTAGTACACCACCCCATCCACCGAGTGGATCAGGTCACAGATCTCGTGCACGTGGGGGTTGAACATGCCAAGCGTGTTGGG
>JABGQJ010000327.1 GCA_018648945.1 Victivallales bacterium | reverse complement strand
GCCGGGAGGGCGCTGTCTTGGCGGCACAGCGCCATTGGCATCGGCCACCGGGGACGACTTGATCGTGGGTTGGCTCAAGGACGGGCGCCGCCGGGACTATCTCCGGCTGGTGAACGCCGATCCGCAGGCTGCGGCGACGAGTCGGCTGGCGCTCCGGGGACCGGTGCGTGGCGTCTACGAAGTCGGTGGTCCGGATGATCCCGGACGCGCCGTACCTCTGGAGTCCGGGGCACCCCGCATGTTTCGCGTGGATCTCGGCCCTTCGGCCCAACGTATCTATCGAGTTGATCGGAACGTGCCCTGGGCATCGTTGCCCCCGGTGCTCACGCGGTTCCCCGTCACGTTTCGAGGCAAGGACGAGATCCGGGCCTGGCATGGCACCCATTCCGTGTCGGATATTCGCGTCGCGGGCGCGCGTCTCACGCTCCAGGTGACGGGGCCGGACCCGTACCTCGTCCGCCGCCGCCTCCGCATCCCGGCGACCACATGTCCGGTGCTCGTGATCCGCATGCGCAAAGAGGCGGGGACCAAGGGCCAGATCTTCTGGACGACATCCGAATCTCCCGCTTTCGCCGCCGACAGGCATATCACCTATGCGACTATCGCCGACGGGCAGTTCCACGACATCCGGTTGCCGGTGGGGACGCATCCCCAGTGGGCGGGCAAGACGATCACGGCGCTCAGGATCGATCCTGACGTCACCGGCGAGCCGGGCAAGGTCTCTATCGAGTCGATCCGCGCCGAGACCGCAGGGGGCGCCCCGGAATGAGGCCCTGACCTGCGACCTGCGCCGAGCTGGCCCGGCAGGCTTGCGCCAGCTGGTCTGCGCAATAGAGTTCCGGGTGCGGATGACCACTCCCGTGCCGCCTGGGTCTCAACAACAGGGGAAGCTAGCGATGGCGGATGCAAGGAAATGGCGCTGCAGTTTGTGTGGGTACGTGCACACGGGGGATGACCCTCCGGAAGAGTGTCCGATCTGCGGCGCGCCGATGGAGGACTTCGAGGAGGAGGTGGTGGGCGTCCCCGTGGATGGCCCCCCCACCCAGTGGCGTTGCCTGAACTGCAACTACGTGCATGATGGGGACGCGCCGCCGGAGGAGTGTCCGCTGTGCGGCGCCGTGCCCGAGTGTTTCGAGGCGATCACGCCGGAGAAGCCGACCCTCGGCGGCGGGCATGCAGGCGCGGGCGAGAGCTACGTGGTAGTCGGTGCAGGCATCGCTGGCGTGTCGGCGGTGGAGGCGATCCGGGAGTTGGTGCCGGAGGCCAAGGTAACCCTCGTCGATGGCGAAGGCGTACCCCCCTATTACCGACTCAATCTGACCCGCTATCTGGCGGGGGAGATCGACCGGGACGCAATGCCCATTCATGATGCCAGTTGGTATGCAGACCGGCGGATCGAGTTGGTCTCCGGGGCGCGAGTCGCGGGGATTGATGCTGCTGCGAGGACGTTGGCGATGGCGGCGGGGAACGAGATTCCGTATGATCGGTTGGTTTTGGCCATGGGGTCGCATCCCTTCGTGCCGCCGATCGAGGGGACGGGCCTGGCTGGTGTGCACTCGCTGCGGACCTCGGTGGATGCAGAGGCGATTCTGGCGTCGGCGCTGGCTGGCCCGTGCGTGGTGATAGGTGGTGGCGTGCTGGGGATGGAGACGGCAGCAGGCTTGGCCCGGCGGGGGGCGGACGTCGCTCTGCTGGAAAGCCATGGCTGGATCATGCCCAGGCAACTCAGCGAGCCGGCCGGAGCGGTGATCGAGCAGCATCTCGCCGAGATTGGCGTGAGACTGCGGAAGCAGGCCCGAACCACGGTACTGCAGGGCGCGGACCGAGTGGCAGCGGTGCAACTGAACGATGGCACGAGTATTCCAGCCCAACTCGTGGTATTGGCCACGGGGGTGCGGTCGAACACGCATCTGGCCCGTCGTGCAGGCTTGGACGTGGATCGTGGCGTGGTGGTGGACGCCCGCCTGCGGACCAGTGACCCGAGCGTCTTCGCGGCAGGCGATGTGGCCGAACATGATGGCCGGGTCTACGGCACCTGGGCGACCTCACAGTTCCAGGGCGCGATTGCCGGGGCGAATGCGGCGGGTGGCGAGCTGGTCTTCGAGAACCTACCGCGCTCCAACACGTTGAAAATCCTCGGGCTCGATCTGCTCAGCATCGGGGACTTCGCGGTGATCGACGGCAGCTATGATGTGCTGACCGAAGAGAGCGACAGGCAGTTCGCGCAGTTCGTGTTCCACGATGGCCGACTGGCTGGCGCGATCCTCATCGGCCATGGCGAATGCCACACCGCCGTGAAGAAGGCGATCGAAGGCGGTCGTGGTTTCTCGGGCGAACTGGCCGGCGGGATAGGGGCTCGCCAGTTGGTGGACCTGCTGTCTTCGTGAGATGGTGCTAGCCCCAGAACGCAACCAGCCGACATGATGGACAAGGTCCGCCATGTCGGCTGGTTGAAACGATGAGTCAAGACGCAGAGGGGAAGGCGGATCTTTGCCTTCCCCGTGCCGCGCTACCGCTTGCCGCCTTTGCCGGGTGGGAGCATGGGCATCTTCGGTTGGGCCGGTCGCGGTGCCATGATCTCAAGGAGTTCCACTTCGAAGATCAGGGTTTCGTTGGGCCCGATGCCGCGATTCCCTCTGGGGCCATAGGCGAGATCGGAGGGGATGGCCAGCTTCCACTTGGCACCAGGCTGCATCAGCAGGAGGGCTTCGGTCCAGCCCTTGATGACGCCGCCCACGCCGAACTCCGCAGGTTGGCCCCTCTTGTAGGAACTGTCGAACTCATGGCCATCGACCAGCGTGCCGCGGTAGTTCACCTTCACCCTGTCCGTCGCCTTGGGGCTCTCGCCCTTGCCGGCGACAACGACCTTGTACATGAGGCCGCTCTTGGTGGTCTTGACACCCTCTTCCTTGGCGAAAGCGGCAAGGACCTCGACCGCCTTCTTGGCCCTGACTGCAGAGGCGGCGTCCTTGTCTGCCTTGATGCGCTCGGAGAAGGCCTTCATGATCTCGTTGACTTTTGCTGGCTCGATGCCCAATGGCTTGCCAGCCATGGCGGTTTTCATGCCGCGCATGACGTCATCGAGATCAACGGGGGCCCCGTCTCTTTTCAAGCTGCCACCAATCTGGTGGCCGATGATGTAGCTGGCTTTCTTGTCCGGTCCTTGTGGATCGGCAGCGACGGCGGAGGAGACGAGTGCGAGGCTGGCGGCGGCGAGGAGCAGATGTTTCACGTGTATACCTTTTGCTTGGGAATGATCGAGCCGGACTATAGCTGGTCGCGGCCAAATGGCGAAATCTCGCGGAGGCGACGGATGATGGGGGGCATTTTCTCAAGGACAAGATCGACGTCATCGTCCGTATTGTATCTCGAGAGGCTGAAGCGGATGCTGCCGTGGGCGGCGGTGTAGGGAACGCCCATGGCGCGTAGCACATGGGAGGGTTCCAGGGAGCCGGAGGTGCAGGCGGAACCAGACGAGGCGGCAATGCTGAACTGGTCGAGCATCAGGAGAATCGACTCTCCTTCGACGAACTCGAAGCTGATGTTCGTGGTGTTGGGCAGGCGGGAGGAGGGGTTGCCATTGACGCGAGCGTTGGGGCAGGAACCCAGGAGGCCGGTTTCCAGGCGGTCGCGCAGCGCCGCGACGCGGGTGCGCTCCTCGTCCATATTCGCCGCAGCCAGGACGGCGGCCCGCCCCAGAGCCACGATACCGGCCACATTTTCCGTACCGGCCCGAAGCCCTTCCTCCTGGTGGCCGCCGATCATGAAGGGGCTGAACCTGACTCCCTTGCGGACATACAAAGCGCCCACTCCTTTGGGGGCGTGGAGCTTGTGTCCGCTGAGGGAGAGGAAGTCGATGTTGGTCTTGGCCAGGTCGATGGGGACTTTGCCCACGGCCTGCACGGCGTCCGTATGGAACAGAGCTCCCCGCTCGTGCGCGATGTCGGCAAGGTTGATGGCGGGGTAGATGTTCCCAGTCTCGTTGTTGGCCCACATGACGGACACGATTGCAGTTTGCTCGTCGATCATCTCGCAGATCCGGTCCAGGCAGAGCATGCCCTTGCCATTCACCGGACAGTACTCGATGTGATAGCCCCGTTCCTGGAGCACGCTGCAGAGCCCCAGAATCGCGGGGTGTTCGACCCGGGTGGTGACGACCGTGCGGCGGGAGACGTCGTTCTGAAGCGCGCTCAGAACTGCGGCATTGTCCGATTCCGTGCCGCAACTGGTGAAGACGATTTCCTCGGGAAGTGCTCCCAGCAGGCTGGCGACTTGTTCCCGAGCCTGGTCGATTGCCTTGTGGACTTGGCCTCCGAAGCGATGGATGCTTGAGGCATTGCCGTAGAAATCGGTCAGGAAGGGCAGCATGGCCTCGAGAACTTCGGGGGCCACGCGCGTCGTTGCATTGTTGTCCAGGTAGACCACGTCTTTGCTCATGTTCATCGGGACACCTCCTTAGGCTTCCTCGACGACGATGGCAGGATCCACCAGTTCGCGAAGTTTGGTTTCCACCCAGCGCTTGAGGGTGACATGGGCTCCCGGGCAGCCGGCACAGGCCCCGCGCAAGCGCACGGTGACGGCCGTGCCCGAGACATCGACGATTTCCATGTCGCCGTTGTCGGCTTGGAGGCCGGGGCGAATGACCTGATCGACGACCTCGTTGATTTTCATCATCCGCTGGAAGGGAGTCAGTTCGACCTCCTCCTCCACTTCGTCCTCGGGCTGCGCGGTGCCGCCACTGACGTCGTCGAGGATCTTCTGGATCTCGTTCTTGCAGCCGCCGCAGCCGCCACCGGCCTTGCAGTAGTGAGTGATTTGGTCGACAGTGGTGAGACCGTTGCCCGCCACCACATTGCGGATCTGTCTCTCGGTGACGCTGAAACAGGCACAGACGGTGCGGTCCAGCCCTTCGGGATCCCAGTCCTCGTGGTCGTGGTCGGGGCCTGGGGCTTTGCCGTCGCTCTCGCCGCGCAGATTGCTGAGGGCGGCCTCGAGGGCCTCCATGCCCATGACCGAGCAGTGCATCTTCTCTTCTGGGAGGGTGCCGAGGAAGCCGGCGATGGTGTCGTTGGTGATGGCCTCGGTTTCAGCTACGGTCTTGCCCTTGATCAGTTCGGTGAGGGCGGAGGCGCTGGCGATGGCACTGGCGCAGCCGAAGGTCTGGAACTTGACCTCGACCACCCGTTCTTTGGCGTCGTCCAGCTTCAGGTACAGCTTGAGGGCGTCGCCACAGGTGATGTTGCCCACTTCTCCAATCGCGTCCGCGTCCGGGATTTCTCCCATGTTCCGCGGGTGCAGGAAGTGGTCCATGACTTCTTTGGTGTAATCCCACATGGGTTTGTCTCCAGCAGATGGGATGGTGGTTTTGCTGACGAACCGACGAATATAGGCGACAGCAGGAGAGCGAACAAGTTCCGGCAAGCAGAGCAAAGCGAATAGTCTAACTTGACAGTGGCCTGGTCTTGGCCATGGTGATGGGGAGTTTTTATTCTGAACTAGGAAGACCGGTTCCATGGCCTCGTGCATTGCTTCGTTGGTGAATGACGAGTTGATTCTCGATACTGGCGCGATCCGTCGGACCTGCCAGTGGCGGGACGGCTTGCTTTTCGGTGGTCGCCTGGAGATCCCAGGCAAGGGGTTGGGCTGGACTTTCCGGGAGGATCTCTCGGATCTCTCCCTGCCGGGGCTGCCGGAGGAGGGAACGGACGGGAGCTTCGCAGTGGAGGACGTGCCAGAAACGCCCCGTGCCCCCGCTCATCGGGTGGCTGTGGTTACGGTGCGGGTAGGTGCATTGGAGATTCAGCGCCGTTTCCGGCTCTATCCGAACTGTCCGGCCATTGCCTGCGATGTGTTCCTGCGTGGCGATGCGTCGGGGCTGAGCTGGCGCGCGGACGCAGTGAACGAGGCCGATCTGAACAGCATCGAGAACGCAGCGACAGCGGCCGAGGGACACGTGGTCGACACCACGCTGTTGCGTCTGGGCTTGCCGGGACGGCACTGGCGGGTTCGCGCGGTCCAGTTCTGGGATGTGACTGACCGCAACAACACGCTGGTGGAGGAGACGTCGCTACTCCCGTACCGGAATCCCAAGCGGTTGTCTGGCAACCTCCTGTTCGCCGATGATCTGGTGAACGGCGGAGGCCTGTTCCTGGTGAAAGAGGCACCGTGTTCCAGTGTGCAGCTCTCCTATCCGGGGGCCGACTTTGTGTCTACCAAGGGCGAACTCCGGGTGCTGGGGATCGGGGTGGAGGCGGATGACCTCGACTGCGAGGAGTGGACCCAGTGCTACGGGACGGTGTTGGGGGTGCACGATGGCACCGAAAAGGGGTGGTTGACGGCGCTCCGCGACTATCAGCTGCGGCTGCGCACGCACCGGGATGGCCGAGACCGCAGCATCATGATGAACACGTGGGGAGACCGGGGGCAGGACACCCGTATCGAAGAGACGTTCTGCCTGGCGGAACTGGAGGTCGGGGCTCGACTGGGCATCACCCATTTCCAGCTCGATGATGGCTGGCAGGCTGGACGCAGCGCGAATTCGGCATTCGACGGGGGGTCCTTCGAAGACATCTGGAGCAACCCTGATTACTGGACGCCGCATCCCGATCGCTTCCCGAATGGACTGGCACCGGTGGTGGCGCGTGGGCGCGAGTTGGGAATCGAGGTGTGCATGTGGTTCAACCCGAGCAAGGACGATAGCTACGCGCACTGGCAGGAAGACGCGACTGCGATGATCCGGCTCCACCGCGAGCACGGCATCCGTACCTTCAAGATCGATGGCGTGCAGATCCCCGACAAGCGAGCAGAGCTGAATCTGCGACGGATGTTCGACACGGTGATGACTGAATTGGGCGACGATGCAGTGTTCAATCTGGATGTGACGGCGGGGCGCCGCTATGGCTACCACTACTTCGGCGAATACGGGAACCTGTTCCTGGAGAACCGCTACACCGACTGGGGGAACTACTATCCGCACTGGACCTTGCGGAATCTGTGGATGCTCTCCCGCTATGTGCCCGCTCGGAACCTGCAGATCGAGTTCCTGAACCTCTGGCGGAACGCGGACAAGTACCCGGGTGACGACCCGCTGGCACCCGGGAAGATCCCGTTCGCGTATGCCTTTGCGGTGGCGATGATGGCGCAGCCCTTGGCCTGGTTCGAGGGCACGGGCTTGCCGGAGGAGGCGTTCGAGATCGCCCCCTTGCTGGCCGTCTGGCGGGAGCACGCAGGGCGTTACCACGCGGGGACGACGCTGCCGGTCGGCGACGAGCCCGACGGCGTGTCCTGGACCGGGTTCCAGAGCCTGATCGGCGAGACGGAGGGGTATCTTCTGGTGTTGCGGGAGCTTTCGCCGGAGGACTCCACCAAGCTGGCCACATGGTTCGATCCCGGGGCGCGGGTGCGCCTGCGCAGATTGGCAGGCGCTGGTGCTGACTCTGAGGGCGAAGTCGATGCATCGGGGCGGTTGCCCGTGTCGTTGCCCACGCCGTTCTCATTCTGCCTCTACAGCTACACGGTCGAGTCATAGGCGATGCAGATCCGTCGATTCCACATTCCCGAAATCCCCGCGCCGGAGCAGTGCGTGGCCATGCCCCCCGAGGAGGCCCGGCACGCGGGCAAGGTGCTGCGTCTGCGCCGAGGCGACCCTCTGGTTCTGCTCGATGGTGCCGGTGCCCTTGCAGAGGCCGTGGTCGAGGAGGTGACCGAAGGGCGCCGACCGGCCATTGTCTGTCGGGTCGTGACGCGACAGCATGTGCCGGAACCGGGATTGCGGGTGCGACTCTATGTGGCTCCGCCACGTGGCAAGACGACGGCGTTGGTTCTTCGCGCGGCCGTGGAGCTTGGGGTCTGGCAGATTTCCCCCATTCTCTGCCAATATGGCGTGGCCAAGCCCGACGCGGGGAAAGCGAGCTGGCGAGGGGAGCTGGTGACTGCGATGAAGCAGTCGGGCAACCCATTTCTGCCAGCCTTGGACGCCCCGTGTTCCTTCAAAGAGGCCCTGGCTGCGGCCGTGGAGCCAGGCGTGTTTGGTGCTGTGCCACGTGATGCTGCCGGGGAGGTCGGTGAGCTGCCCACGGCGGGCGGACTGGGCCTGTGGATCGGTCCCGAAGGGGGGTTCACGCCGGATGAGGAGGACGCGCTCTACGGACGTGGCTTTGCGCCGGTGACGGTGGGGAGCTGGATCCTGCGCGTGGAAACCGCAGTGCCTGCCTTG
>JABGQJ010000326.1 GCA_018648945.1 Victivallales bacterium | reverse complement strand
CACTGCCATGAATCGATGCGTACGGACTCGTCGGTGACCTCGAGCACGCGATTGTGCCCCCGAGCCACGTTGTCGCGGTTCTCGTCGCGATCATCCCAGCGGCCGGTGCCGGTCAGGTAGTCGCCGACTGCGAAGCCTTTGGTGGTGTCCAAGTCCAGCCGGACCTCCAGCACCGCGCCGGTCAGTTCCCACCACTCGCTGCGCGGATCGTCAGGGTCAGTGACCGTCCAGTTCGGCGAGCGCGCGATGGGGATGCGGGTGACCTGCCTCTCGCGCACCTCCCACAGCAGGCGCGGGACGAAGCTCCCGTCGAGATCGATGAACCACGTCTGCTCGCGGCCCTCCGCCGGGATGTCCGGCGCGGTAGCGGCGGTGCAGCGCTGCCAGGCGCCCACGATCTTCATCGATCCGTACAGGCCCGCCGCGCCCGTGCCCCATGTCGGGTCAACGGTCAGCCGAACGGGGTTCCCGGCCTCGCCGGATTCTCTGGCGACCAACGCGCCGCGATAGGCCACGCCCTTCCTGAAGCAGTAGGTGTGGGTGCCTTTACAGGCCACGGCCTTGCCCGTCGCCTTCTTGTCCCAGGGGTGATGCTTCCATGGCCGCGCCTTTGTGCCCGGGTCAGCATCATTTCCGTTCTCGAAATCGATATAGCGGACACTGGCCCCCGGCTTGAAGACGAAGGGCGTCGGTGCCCAGGTGAGATCAGGTTCCGCAGCCACTGCGGCAGGTGGGGTGCTCACCAGCCACAGAACGCATGCCACCAGTGCGCTCGGACCGCACCAACGTTTGCTGTGCATCGTGCCAAGGCCGCCAACGCGGAGGCAGAAACTGGTTCTCATTTCTCGTCCGGCTGGATGCCTATCCATAGTCAATCCCTTCTCCTGCCAAGGTCCACTCGAATGGCTGTCTATGGTCGCAGATCAGGACGCAAGATTTCAGTCGCGAACGGTCAATGTGTGGGAACACAACCGACTCGAAGAACGCCAGGCTGAGGGTGTAGGTCGTACCGAGGACGTACTTCGGCTTCTTGACACTCTTGAGAAACTCAGGCAGTTTGACCGATTCTATCGGCATGCTGTGTTAGTCCCGCCCCGTGCCCTCGCCTCATGGCGCAGAAGTGCCCTTCCCTCTGGTGCTCCTTACTGCCCCCCGCTGAGCAGCGCGAAATGGCCGGGCCACCGAGGCCGTGCAACTGAGAACACCGGAACCAAAGATGTAGCCCTGCGAGGATTCCGCAAGCCGAGCCGATGCCGAACTTCGCCAGGCCGAGAAGGGAAGAGCTCCATCCAAGACTCTGTAGGATGAACGGCTAACAGTGGCCCGGACAGAACTTCGCACTGCCACGGAAGAGTTGGTCATCCCCTCACCCGTACCGACTATGAGACGCCATTCCCAGACTTCAGCGACCAGGTTGCGGCACGAAAAGCACGGGGACGGGTCCTTTTGGGCTTCGAACGAACCAGACGTGACTGTCCCCACCCGGTCCCGGGCCGACCAGAAGTGACTGTCGCCACCCAGTCTCCCCGCCGAACGGACCAGAGGACCAGGAGAGACTGTCCCCAGTCTCGGTCCCCAGTCTCGGTCCCCAGTCTCCTGCGGGCAGTCCATTCGGCTCGGGCGGCGGCCCTCAGACCAAATTCCCAAGATGCGGTCCGGTCGCCTCGGCGATCAGTTCGACGAGCTCCTCGTCCATGTAGCCATACGCATCGGGAATCTCGAGCGACTCGATGGGCGGCGGGTCCGCTAGGTGGCGGAATCGGTCCAGGATGCGGGACCGGTGTTTGCGCTCCATGACGAGGACGAGATCGGCCCATTGCAGATCACGCTCCGAGATGCAGTGCGGGCTCTGTGGGCTGACGCCGGCGGAGCGGACCTCGACCCGCTGGTCGTTAGCGTAGATCCTGGCCGCAGTCGGGCTGCGCCATTGGTTGCGCCCGCAGACGAACAGGATGTGTGGACGAGAGGGCATGGGTGGTATGGACGTTGGCCGGAATGAGCGGCGCACTGGTGGGTCACTTGGTCGCAGACACGTTGATGCGGCGGAAGGTCTCAAAGCACCTTCCGTCGCTCCGTTCCGTCTCTTCTCTCATCCTGCGCACGACAAGGGACCGGAATGCCGCCCTTCCCTCGGCTGGCACGTTAGGCAGGAAGGGGACCAAGCAGGGCTGATCTAGCCAGCGGACCATGGCCGCCACGTCGGGGAAGTGACGGTCCGCGTTCTCACCCCAGACTCGCACATTGCGCCAGCCGCTCTCCTGAATCAGCGCTTGGTAGTCGGCCAGGGCAGGCATATAGAAGGGCCACTCATAGTCGGAGAAGCTCGCCGCGAATTCTGCCGAGGCCATGGCTTCGCGGACGACGCCGAAGAAGTGGGAGCAGTTGCCATCTCCCGCGAAGTTGAGGCGGAGTCGGCCGCCAGTCCGAAGTGCGCGGCGGACGCTATGCAGCAGGCGCCGGTGGTCCTTTACCCAGTGCAGTGCTGCGTTCGAGAAGATGATGTCATAGCAGTCCAGGTGGTCCAGGTCGTTGATGTCCATCAGCCGGAACGTCAGATTCTCCCGGCCCTTGGGCAGGGCCGCCTCAATCATCCCGCGTGATGCATCGATCCCGACGACCTTGCCACGGGGCAGAGAATCGGCGATGCGAGCGGTCAGACCACCATCCCCGCATCCCAAGTCGAGAACGCATTCGTCCCCCTGAAGGGCCAGGTCGCCGATGAGTTTCTGGCCCCATTCCCGCTGGTGGGTGGCGGCTTTCTCGTACTCCTTGCCATCGAACTCATGAGTCATCGGTCTGCCCGTTCGCTGCGTGTGACTGTCCCGAACACCTGTTCCGGCAGAGCAACTCGCCCTGGCCGATGGAGGCGATCATAGCATCGACGCGAGGGTCCGACAAGGCCTCGGCGCGCGGGATGTCGTGAGACATGTGCTGCCGCCTTGACTCACTCCGCGCGGAACATGCGCCTGGCGCCGGCCATGCCGCATTTCTGGTAGGCGTGGTAGGCCTTTGCGGCTCGTTCGCGGATCTGTTCGGCCTGTTCCCCGGCGATCCAGCCGGCGAGGCCTGCCTCCAGAGTGTAGGCTTCGGGAGCCATGAAGTTGGTGGTGAGCAGCAGCGACCGGCAACCGAGCTTGGCGAGGCGAGCCCCGAAGTAGGGCTTGCTCTTGCAGGCGAGCACGATGGCGGCCTTGCCGCGGCCGGGTTGCTTCTGCTTGACCTCGGGTACCGTGAAGTCCATGAGCCCATTGTGCCCGATATAGGCCACCAGGTCGGCGTTGCCGCCGGTGGGGATTGCGGTGCCGTCGTGGGTGACGGTCGCGGGATCGTTCCCGGCAGCGGTCGCCATGAACCGGATGATGGCATCCCGTATCCAGGCCCCGCGATAGGCATCGGCGACCAGGTAGACGGTCTTCGATCTGTGTTGGAAGATGGCCCGTTCCAGGATCTTCCTGTCGAGATCCTTCGTGGTGGACACGAGGGTCCAGTCCTTGCTTTTCCTCAGGAAGGTCTTGGTGCCATAGAGCGCACCCCAGTAGAGGTTGCTGCCGGGATCGTCGCCATTGCCCAGCGCACGGGGGACGGGCACGATGCCCTGCCGGTCGTTGTCGCACAGGGCCACCACGACGTACACGGAGCGGATGCGCTCCTGGGCGGGGGCCGAGGCCATGAAGAACAGGAATGCGATGGCACAGAGCAAGGTACGCATGGTGTGCTGCCGAGGTCGGTTGGGTTGGCATGAGGGAGTGGCCGGAGTAGTCTACCGGAATACGGACTACGAACGTCATTGATTGGCTTCAGGAGCATCTCTCTATGTATCTTCGTCTAGTGATCGTTGGCTTGACCGTTCTCGTTGGGGCCCGGGGGGCCAATGGGGTGGTGGCATATTGGGATGCCGACCGAGCGTGCTCGGAGTGGCGAGACGGTGAGTGGATGAAGGGGGGGTCGGGCCGGATGCACTTCGACCCCAAGGTGAAGCGGCATGGGGTCGCAGCGGTGCGCCTGGAAGGGGTGCCCGACCGGGAAATCCATGTTTCGTCCGTTTGTGCGGTCATCCCGGTGAAGGCCGAGGGCACGTATGTGCTGAGGTTCTGGAGTCGGCGCGCAGGGGAGGATGGCCAGGCCAGTTGTCAGATCTTGGCCCATCGCATGGCTGGCGAGCGGCACAGCAAACCGATTGGGTGGGTGCGAATCGGCGGCAAGGACCGCCTGCCGCTCCCCGTGCGCGACCAGTGGCAACTCCACGAAGTCACGCTTGGGGCGTTGCCCGGCGGCACCGCGCGACTCTACTTCTACTTCCGGCTGAAGGGCAAGACGACGCTCTGGGTGGATGAATTCTCTCTGGCCGAAGAGGGCGTGAAGGTCGAGCTGGGCGGCCAACCGGCCCTGACCGACGCCGACTACGCGGGAATCCGATTCGAGGACGACCGCCTCCCCGAGAATCTGCTCAAGAACAGCGGCTTCGAGGAGGGGACGAAGCACTGGCAGTCGATGGGGCCCAAGATCGCCTGCGCGGTCGATGGCACGCGGGCGGCAGCGGGCAAGGGCTCGCTCCGGATCTCCGGGAAGGAGTTCACGGCGGGGGGCATGTTCCAGCGAGTGGGGATTGATCCGCGCCGGCGCTATCGACTGTCGGTCCGTGCGGACGGCAAGGAATTGGTGGGCTACTTCTTCACCAAGGTCCTTGGCTTTGATCGCCAAAACCACCCTCGGGGCTGGCTTGGAGGCGAGGCGCTGTATTGTGCCCGCGACGGGGATTGGGCCGAACGGAGCGTGGAATTCACGCCTCGCCCAAGCACGGACAATGTGGTGATCTACTTGCGGGTCGAGGATACCATCGGGGATGTCTGGGTGGACGAGGTGCGGCTGGTCCCACTGCCCATGGTCGAGCAGGGAGGTGGGAAATGAGAATGGGAAGAGAAGACGGAGCCACGAAACCCACGAAAGACACGAAGGTTGGGCTGGGAATGGGCATCACATCCGTCCTGCTGCTCTCGGTTGGGCTGGTCCATGGGGCTGAAAACCTCGTCTTGGACGCGTCCTTTGAGCAGAGCACGGCGACACTGACCCATGGCGCGACGCTGATTGCCGAGGGGCGCACGGGATCGAAGGCGGGGCGGATCGAGCGTGGAACCGAACGTCAGACACCGCAGGTAACGCTCGCGCCCGTGCCAACGAAGCCGGGCCGCCACCTGCTGTCCGCCTGGTTGCAGGGACGGGTGACGCGGGGCGCAGACCAGAACTTCAGCGTGGAACTGAACGCGGTCTGGCTGGATGCCGATGGGCGTGTGGCCGGGCGTTCGCGCGGGCCCTTTGCCAGCGGCCCACTGCCGGTCTGGGCGTACCGCGAAGGCGTGGTCAAGGCCCCGGCGGGGACGATGGCGGTGCGTCTGGAGTTTGGCTTCACTGGTGCGGTCGTGGGCTATTGCGAGATCGATGATGTCTGCCTGAGCCCGGCAGTGGCGGAAACCGCTGCCCGGGACGTGCCGACTGTGGATTGCCGTCCGTCCGGGGCGATTCTGGCTCTGGGTGAGGCGTATTCGCTGAGCGTCACTCTCCCGGCCACGCTGGGCCGAGCGCGAAAGGTGGTCTGCCGGACGACCGTGCGGGACTCACTGGGCAACCCGGTCGGCAGAGGCGAAGTGCCCGGCGAGATTCCGCCCGCCTGGCGCAATGTGGTGACCATCCCCCTGGTGATCCCACAGGCAGCCGAGTGTTCCGGCGAGTGGCTGGAGGCACGGGTTCAGGTGCTGGATGCGGAATCGGGCGAACGGGTGGCGCAGAGCGACTGCGGTGTGCTAATTCTGCCGCGGCCCACGGACTTCCGGCGGAAACCGGACTCACCCTTTGCCATGCTCGTCGGCCATCCCTATACCAAGCGTTGGCTGGGGGCACGCTGGGACCGGCCCAACCTCTGCAACGAGCGGATGCTGGAAGTGGCCAAGCGCTACGGCGTCTCGCGCATGCCGCTGATGACCGTCCCCCACGAGCGCATCGACGAGCCGGGCGTGGCCGCGGAGTTCCGCCAGAAGGTGAGCGACTACGTCCGGACCAATGCGCGCTATCTGGACTACCTGCAGGTGGGCAACGAGCCGCCGCTCTTCCGCCCCGGCGTGACGGAGCGCTACGTGAAGGCCTTGCGTATCGCCTACGAGGCGGCCAAGGCCGTGAAGCCCTCGATCCAGATCTCCACTGCCGGGATTACGGGACTGGACATCGACGAGGAAATGGTGGCGCGAATGCTCGACGCGGGCGCGGCCAAGTACTGCGACATGATCGACATCCACACCTACCTCTCACTCAGCGAGATGGATCGGATCATCGGCAAGGTGCGTCGCCAGATGGCTGAACGCGGGGTGACCAAGCCGCTGATCCTGACCGAGGTCACTGCCAATCTCGGCTCGCCCATTTCCGAACGCGCCAAAGCCGGGCATGTGTACCAGCGCTACGCGGTCGCCCTCGGGCATGACATCAAGCAGATGTACTGGTTCGTGCTGCACTGGGTGAATGCGGCCCCCGGCGGGTTCCGTTACTGCGGGCTGATCGACTCGGTCAACCACGCGCCTTGGCCAGCTGCCGCTGCCTATGCGCGGCTGACCTCCGTACTGGGAGGTCGCCCGTTCGAGGCGCGGCTGGGGACCGATGTGCCGGGGGCATGGGTCTACACCTTCCGTGGTCCCGCCGGCCGGGGCGTGGTGGCTTGGAGTGACAAGCCGGGCGTGTCTGTGCAGCTCGCCGGTACTAGCAAGGTCGTGGTCTACGATGCGCACGGTCGGAGGCTGGCGCGCAGCGGCGGCGGCACGTGCATTCTTGAGCTGACCGATGAGCCGCTGTTAATCGACGCGGGGCCGGCGAAGGTCTCCGTGGCGCGCGGGGTGGGGACGGGCATGCTGGATGTGGCCCGTGGAACGCAAATCCCGGTGCCCCTGCGCGGCTTCCTAGGCACGCCAACCGCGCGCCTGATACGCGGGGTGTCGATGACCTCCCCACGGGCGCAGGAAGTGACTCTCAAAGTTGCGCCCGATGCGCCATTGGGGAAGGCGGAGGCCTGGTTCACGGGCGAACACGAGAGCACCTGGCGACTGCGACGCGCCTCGCTGACGGTGATCGACCCGCTGGAACTACGAGTGCAACCCACCTTCGTATCGGGCAAGCCTGCGTTCCGAGCCACGGTGCGGAATCGGGGCCGGAAGTCAATTTCCGGCGAAGTGGTCGTGGTGAGTCCCTTCACTGCCGACGTGCGCCCGGAGCCTCTGCGGGCAGAATTCATAAGTCTGCCTGCCGGGGAAAGCCGAGACCTCCTGCTGCTTGTCTCCGGCGGCTGTGATCCTCAGCATGGGGTCGAAGTCCAGGCTGTGGCGACCACGTCCGGTGGCGCGCGTGCCGAGTGGTCGCGACAGGTCTCATTCCTGTCGGCGCCCCGGCGGGCGGTGAACACGAAGGACTGGCCCGCATTCCGGCCCATCCAGATCGGTCCTCTCGGGGCGGCGAGGCGGGATGCCCCTGGCTCCAATCCCGATGTGCCGGGCGATCTGTCGGCTACCGGTGCGGTGGCCTGGGATGCGAAGGCCCTGCACCTGGTGGTGACGGTCACCGATGACACCCATCGCAACGAGCGGCAGGATGGCTCGATCTGGGACGGCGATTCCATCCAGGTTGGCATCGCGCAGGATGTGGGGCGCGAGGGTGTGGAGCATTGTGAGATCAGCATCGGGCTGGGCAAAGCGGGCCCGCAGGCCTGGATTCACCGCAACTTCAGCAGCCGTCCTACAGGCCCGGGGAAGTTCCCGGTGGCGGTGCGCCGCAAAGGCACGGCAACCACCTACGAGCTGGCCATCCCCTGGCAGATCCTCGGCATCAAGGACGCCAAGGTCGGGAAGTGGCTTGGGTTGGGCCTGGTGGTCAACGAGTCCGACGATGGCAAACGCGGCTGGCTCGGCTGGCACCAAGGCATCGCCACCGACAAGAACCCCGCCCTCTACGGCCAGATCGTGCTCGGAAAGTGAGCGAGAACTCTGGGTTCTCTTGGGGGCCGCGAATCCCACGATTCACTCGAAGGGTAACTCCCTCTGTTCCTCTTCCCCGGCGCGGGAGCTATCGGCGTTTCTCCGGTGGGAGGGGGCCGACTTGGGAGAGGTCGATGGGGTTGATGCCGAGTTGGTGAATCGGCGAGGCGGGGGCGAATTCCAGCTGGCGGTTGGGGAGATCGAGCTCGGTGATCTG
>JABGQJ010000325.1 GCA_018648945.1 Victivallales bacterium | reverse complement strand
CAAGAACGCTCCCAGTTGGGGGGTGCAGCCTCTCGTCCCCATCACCGACGAGGCAGGCAAGCCCCTGTTCGGCGTCGAGGTCCGCGCCGCCAAGCACAATGGTCAGCGGGTTGCCTCCATCTGCAATCTGCTGCGCGAACCCCGCACGATTGACGTCGGCGCGGCCAGCACCGATCTCATCTCCGGCCGCAAGCTGGCGGGTCAGTTCGCCCTCGATCCCCTGAAGCCGGTCCTGCTGCGGCTGCCATAGAGCCTACTGCCCGGGCCGTTCTACGGCGTAGGTCGTCTGCACGAACCCGAACTCATACGCCCTTGTCCGCACGTGAGATAGCTTGAGGCTGTCTCTCAAGAGGCCGAAGAGCGGGATTCCGCTCCCCAGGGCGATCGGGACCACGGTGACTGTGATTTCGTCCACCAGATTCTCCGCAAGGAATCCGTGGATGGTGGTGCCGCCATCCACGTATAGATGCTCCGCGCCCTCGCCCTGAAGGCGGCTGAGAAGGTTGGGCAACGGCTCGGAGGAATGGGAAACGGTTGCCGGAACGTGCGGCGGGAAGGAAATTGCCTTGTGGCTGAGTACAACCACCGGTGTCTCACCGTACGGCCACTGGCCAAACGAAAGCACCTGCTCGAAGGTCTTCCGGCCCATGACCAGCACATCGACCCCGTCCATGAAGGCCTGGAATCCGCAGTCCTCACCCTCAGGCACGCAGGCATTGGCCTCGTTCAGCCAATCGATGCCACCGTCTTCCCTTGCGATGAACCCATCCACGCTCGTTCCCACGTACACCGATACTTTCATGCGGAGCTCTTTCCTGATCTGGACCCAGCGGACGACCTTGGTGCCGGACCGCTCTGGATTCCGGCTTCTGCAATCTACATGCCCCCACGGTTACATTCATCGCCTTCCATTCCAGTTGTTGCCTCCGCGCGCACCCCGTATAGTGGGTGGTGTCAGGCAGAACGTGCCTGCTCCGAGCCCCGCTCGACCACGAGGAATCCCGGTCAACCACAGGAGGACCGACCATGTCTCTCAGCACACTACCCGAAGTTGCCGAGGCCCTAACCGCTCTCGGCTACGAAGCGCAGATCACCCCGGACGCTGTCCATGCGGCGGTCGGCGGCGCGGAATCCCCCTTCCCCACTGTCCTTACCGTGGACGACGGCGGTTCATTGGCCATCACGTGTCGCCTGGCCCGGCTTGGCGACGTGGCTGATCTGGAGAGATTCCTGTTCGTGGCGCTGGATCTGAACACCCGCATTCTGCCCTACGCAGTCGGCATCCTCACCGAAGCCGACGGCCAGGAAGGCAGCGAAGATGACTGGCCGCTGGTGCTCTGCAACTCCGTGCCGCTCGGGGATCTCTCCGACGGCGAACTGGCGGCCGCGATGGACAGTCTGCTCCAAGCGCTGGTCTCCTGTGGTGCCGAGTTCAAAGACCTACTCTCCTAAACCCAACCATCGCCGAGGAGGCACAGATCATGGCTAGCATTACTCGCGCAATCGGGAACTGGTTCCGGTCCAAGAGGGACTCCGCCGCAAACGCGCTGGGCGACCCCGCCCGGGACAGCAAGTTCGCCATCGAGGACAGCAAGGGGAAGGTGGCCGAGTTCACCGTCAAGCTTGCCAAGCTCGCGGCCGAGACCCACCGGCTCCAGCGGGAACGGGACAACACCGCCACCGAAATCGCCAAGTGGCAGCGCATTGCCGAGAAGGCTGCGGGAGAGGGCCAGGTGGACGACGCCCGCGCCGCCCTCAAGAACAAGGCCGACGCCACCAAGCGCGAATCGACTCTCGCCGACGAGATCACCCGGAACGAGGAGGTCACCGCCAAGATGCGCGACCAACTCAATAGCGCTCGGGCCAAGATCGCCCAGGCCGAGAGCAACCGGGTCCGGCTGGTCGCCCGGCTCGAAGGCGCGAAGGTCCGCCAGGAGTTGGCCAAGGCCCGCACCGAGTTCAACTCGGACGCCAGCCCGCTTTCCGCCCTCGACGACCTGCAACGGACCGTGGATGGCGTGGAGAGCGAGGCCGAGGCCTGGGAAGACATCGCTGGCGAAGACAAAGAGCAGGAGGACTTGGAGAAGAAGTACGAGGACGCGCCAGCCGATGCCCAGATCGAGGCGGAACTGGCGGCCCTGATGCAGAAGCAGGACTGACTGCAGAACAGCAGCGCAAGGCTCCGAGAGAAGAAGACCGATTGGCGAGCCCGCCTGGGCGGGGCGCATTACGCCCCCCGTCCCTCCCGGAATAATCGTCGCAGCGCAGGCGCGCACTAAGGAATAGAGGAGTAGCAGATGAAGACACGTCCCACCTCGGTAACCGTCATCGCGTGGTTCCTGGTCGTGACCTCGGCTCTTTCGGTGATCTCATTACTACGGTCCGGCAGCAATCCCCGGGTTCAGGAGTTTATGAGCAAAAGCGCCGTTTCCGTTCCTGTTCAGTACGCGATGAGCTACATCCTGATCGCGGGGTCGATCATCTCTGGTATCGCCATGCTCAAGGGATGCAACTGGGGACGAAACCTGTATGTGGGCTTGACTCTCGTTGGCTTCGTCTTCGGCTTCGCCACTTCCCCCATTAGGACAATGCTGATTCCTGGGCTGGTGGTCTTCGTGGCCGTATGCATCCTGCTGTACCGCCCAGCGGCAACTCAGTACTTTCTGTCAACGGAGACCCCAGACGATGCGTAAAACATGTAGCATCATCCTCTATGTCATCGCTGGCTACTTCTTCTACATGGTGGCTCTGCTTGGGTTCCTCGATGGCAGGATTCCAGTCGGCGTGAAGTGCTCGGTACTGCCCTTCTTCATGCTTCCCGGTGCCGTTTCTCTATGCATCGGGCTCGCTCTGAGAGGCTTCCGGAACTGGCGAAGAGACACCGGCATCGTCGTCCTCTCCTGCGCTGGCTTCAGCGCGCTCATGGTTCTCACCTTCCTCTGCATGTTTGCGAGCGAAGAACTCCGGAAGGTGATAGATCCCAGGGCCTTCACGCTCTTCAACGACTACCTCTCGGGGACCGCCGTCACCCTGGCATTCGCCGCTTCCGGCCTACTGCTCATCCGGGCAGACAAGATGCGAGCCCAGCAAGACACGCCCGCCGTGGCGGAGACACAGGGCACCTGAACCTTGGGCATTGTTCCGACTTTCCTGCCGACGCCCAAGTCGAGGCCAAACTGGCGGACTTGATGCAGAAGCAGGGCTGACAGCAGTCTAGCACCGCAGGGCTCCGAGAGAAGAAGACCGATTGGGGAGCCTGCCTGGACGGGGCGCATTGCGCGCCCCGTCCCCTTTGTGTTCTGGGCGGGGGGGAGAGCCATGGACGGCATGGACCTGCCTGCGGCGCATGGACCACATGGACGATGGACCACATGGACGGGGCAGTAGTGGGTGCCGTGGCTTCCATCGTCCATGTCGTCCATGCCTTGTCCATACCATCCATCCCCCCAGCGGTTGATCCCCCTCCCAACGGGCGCGATATTGCGGATATCCGATCCCCCTCGCATTCCCGTGGAGGCCCTTTCATGATCCGCACCCCCATCCGTTCCCTGCTGAACGCTCCCCCGGCTGAGGCCCGTGTCACCGTGGCCGGCTGGGTCCGCACGCGGCGCGACTCCAAGGGCGGCTTCTCGTTCATCGAACTGAACGACGGCTCTTGTCTCGCCAACCTCCAGGTGGTGGCCGACGCGGATCTGCCCAACTACCAGGACGAGATCCAGCACCTGTTCCCCGGCGCGTCCATCCGGGTCACGGGCGATGTAGTTGCGTCGCCTGGCAAGGGGCAGAAGGTGGAAGTGAAGGCCAGCGAGGTCCGCGTGTTCGGCTTCTGCGAGCCCACCGAATACCCCCTCGGCAAACAACGTGTCTCCTTCGAACGGCTGCGCGAACTGGCCCATCTACGCCCCCGCACCAATACCTTCGGGGCCGTCGCCCGCGTGCGCAATCGCCTCGCCGCCGCCACCCATGAGTTCTTCCAGCAACGCAACTTCCTCTATGTCCACACCCCGATCATCACCGCCAGCGATTGCGAAGGCGCAGGCGAGATGTTCCATGTCACCACCCTCGACATGGCCAATCCGCCGCGTACCGACAAGGGGGAGATCGACTACAAGGCCGACTTCTTCGGCAGTGCGGCGAACCTCACCGTCAGCGGTCAGTTGTCCGCCGAGACCTATGCCTGCGCCCTGAGCGACGTGTACACCTTTGGCCCGACCTTCCGCGCTGAGAACTCGAACACCCGGCGCCATCTCGCCGAGTTCTGGATGATCGAACCCGAGATTGCCTTCGCCGATCTCGACGACGACGCCGACTTGGCCGAGGACTACCTCCGCCATCTGTTCCGGGATGTCCTAGCCAACTGCAGCGAGGATCTGGCATTCTTCAACGCCCGCATCGAGAAGGGGCTGTTGGCCACCCTCGAAACGCTCGCCGACAGCAAGTTCGCCCGCATCACCTACGACGAGGCCGTCGAGATCCTGGGCAAGGCCGATGCCGACTTCGAGTTCCCCGTCTCCTGGGGCATCGACCTCCAGAGCGAGCACGAGCGCTACCTGACCGAAGAGATCTTCCATGGCCCGGTGACAGTCCAGAACTACCCCAAGGAGATCAAAGCATTCTACATGCGTCTGAACGACGACGACCGCACCGTTGCCGCCATGGACGTGCTCCTCCCCAAGGTGGGCGAGATCATCGGTGGCAGCCAGCGCGAGGAGCGCGCCGATGTGCTCACCGCCCGCATCGAGGAGACCGGCATGCCCCTGGAGAACTACTGCTGGTACCGCGACCTGCGCCGGTTCGGCACCGTGCCTCACGCCGGCTTCGGGCTGGGCTTCGAGCGCATGGTCCAGTTCTGCACCGGGATGCAGAACATCCGCGACGTCATCCCCTTCCCCCGCACCCCGGGCAACGCCGAGTTCTGAGCGTCAACGCTTCTGCCGGGCAAGCCCTGCTACTTCACGAGTCCCCAGATCAGGCTTGTGAGCATGCCGCCGAAGCCCAGAATCAGCACACCCGCGGAGGCCAGTTGGCCATACACATACACGGCCTCGTGTTCCTCGTCCTCGGCCCAGAAGAAGCGGAAGTGGAAGAGCAGGGCCAGTCCCAGGAACGCCACTCCCCAAAGAATGGCCTCCCGACCTTGGAGCTTCATGGGCGGCCCGTATTTCCCGTTGCCGAATCTCGCCTTCTGGGTGATGAACGTCCGCAGTGCCTACATGGCTGGCAGCAGCGGCACGAGGACACCCAAGCCCCACTTGTTGGACCACGAACTGCCTTCCCAGTCACCGCCTCCTCCCGAACCACGATATCTCATGTTGTTAGGGTACATTGACAGACTCTTCTTCTCGGTAGGTCACCATTCTCATGCTGCGGGCATGGTTGGGGACGGACGGCCCCAGTGCCGCCGCCCGCCACGGCAATGCGCCCCTAGATCGTGCTGGCAAACGCGCCGACGACTCCCAGAACGATCACGCCAAGTGCGACAAGCCGCCCGTAGGCGTACATGTATTCGCGCTCCTCGTCGTCGGCCCAGTAGCAGTGGCAGTGGATGAAAAGCCCCACTCCCAAGGCTGCCACTCCCCAAGAGACGGCCCCCCAGCCCTGGAACTCTGCGAGTACCGCCCGGTATTTGCCGCGCAGTACCACGTGCCGCGTGATGAACACGCGGATGGCATAGACGGCAACTAGCAGTGGGCAGACGACGCCCCAGCCCCATTTGTAGAACCCCGGGCTGCCGCTCCAGTCAGCATCGCCGCCTGTGGACCTCGTGGAGAATCGCATGGTGGGGAGCTCCCTGTCCTGCCGTGAAGCAATGTGGCGGGAATCTGGTTGGTCGGGGCGGCTACAACGGCGACGTGCCCTTGGCCAGCAACTTCAGATCAGCCAGCACCAGGGCGGTGGCGGCTTCCAGAACGGGCGGAATGCGCAGGGCGATGCACGAGTCGTGCCGACCCTCGGCCACGAATTCCTTCACGTTGCCCTGCTCGAAATCCATGGTCTGCTGGGCTTGGCCGATGCTGGACGTGGGCTTGACAGCGACGCGGAAGACGACGGGATTGCCGTTGGTGATGCCGCCGTTGATGCCGCCCGCGTGGTTGGTGCCTGTGGTGCCCTGCTCGTCGATGATGGGGTCGTTGTGCTCGCTGCCCTTCATTCGGGCCGCCGCGAAGCCGGTCCCAAACTCGATTCCCCGGGTAGCGGGAACCGAGAAGACCGCGTGCGCGATCCGTGCCTCCGCTGCCTCGAAGAAGGGCTCGCCAAGGCCAACTGGCAACCCCTCGACGCGGATCTGGATGACGCCGCCCAAGGAGTCCTTCGCCTCGACTGCCGCCGCGAGAATCTCCGTGTAGTCCTGTTCGCCACCGATCTCCAGAATCTCGGAGGAGACAGTGGCCGGAGCCAGGATCTTCTTGGCGACGGCCCCCATGGCGACTAGGCCAAGGGTGACGCGTCCGGAGAAATGCCCGCCGCCGGTGTAATCCTGGAATCCGCCGTACTTGCGCTGGGCCACGAAGTCCGCATGGCCCGGCCGGGGAGAGGCGACGAACTGCCGATAGTCGCGACTGCGCGTGTTGGTGTTCTCGAACAGCACGGTCATGGGCGCGCCCGTTGTGTGCCCCTGGAACACGCCCGAGACGATCTTGGGCAGGTCGGGCTCGCGCCGGGGCGTGGTGCCGACGCCCCCGCTGCGGCGCCGCGCCAGATCGGGGAGCATGTCCTCTTCGGAGATGGCGATGCCGGGGGGCACGCCGTCGAGGGTGGCACCCACCGCTCCGCCATGGGATTCGCCGAAGATGCTGATGCGTAGAGTACGGCCGAACGTGTTCACGAGATTGCCTCCAGGCCCGCCGCCCGGGCTGCCGCCATGACTCGCCGCAGCGAGATTCCGGCGTTGGCCGCACATTCGCGGCAGGATTCGAGTTCAGGAATAAGATCGGGGCCATCGGGGCGTTCCACCCGCTTGCAAACGACCGCTCCCCAAGGAGTCTCCACGGTCTGGGCCGAGCGGGGCAAGGTGAAACGCTTGGCGAGTGAGGTGCGCACGCCAATGGTGCTGGTCTGGGTCAGGATCAACTCGGCCAACGCGGCGCTGCGGTCGGGCCTGCCTAGTACGGTCAGCCGCACGCCGGGCCGGTTCTTCTTCATCTGCACCGACAGAAAGGACGCGTCAAGCGCGCCGGCTGCCAGCAGGGAATCCAGCAAGGCACCGAGGATCTCGGGCGATTCGTCGTCCAGATCGCTCTCGAGAACCGTGACAGTGTCTTGCTTGAGGCCACTGCCGTCGATCTCAGCCAGGAAGACGCGGATCATGTTCGGGCGTTCCGTGAACTCCCTCGAACCGTGACCAGCTCCGGTAGCGAGGATGCGCATGGGCATGCCTCGCCAGTCGCCGGCAGTCAACGTGGTCAGCACGGCTGCGCCGGTGGGGGTGGTGAGCTCGGACTTGATGTCGAGTCGCTCCACCGCGAACCCTTCAAGCAGTTTCACGGTGGCTGGCGCGGGCACGGGGATGGTGCCATGGGCGCAGCGGATGGTGCCGTGCCCGACCTTGAAGTCGCTGACATATACCTGGTCGATGCCGAGCTGCTCCAGGGCGATGCAGATGCCGAAGACATCCACGATGGAGTCCACCGCGCCGACTTCGTGGAAGTGGATCTCCTCGATATCCACGCCGTGCACGGCTGCTTCGGCGGCGCCGAGGCGGCGGAAGATCGCCGCCGCCCGCTCCTTGGCGCGTGGCGGGGCTTCGCTCCGGCCGATGATGTCGAGAATATCCCGCAAGCCCCGGTGATGGTGTTCCGCAGAGGCCGGCTTGTGCTCGTGCTCATGCTCGTGCTCGTGCTCATGCTCGTGCCCATGGTCGTGCTCGTGCTCATGCCCAGGCTTGTGCTCGCGGTCGTGGTCGTGGTCGTGCCCGTGCTCGTGCCCATGCTCGTGCCCGTCCTCGTGCCCATGCTCATGCTCATGCCCATGGTCGTCCCCGTGCTCGTGGGCGCGAGTGTCACCGAGCATGACGTCGCAGTACCCACAGGTGATACGGTGCACGTCGGGACGACGCTCAAACTGGATGTGGAAACCGTCCAAGCCACCGGTGCGGATGATCCGCTCCACTTCCGAGGGATCGGCACCAAGATCGAATAGAGAGGCGAGAATCATGTCGCCAGCAGCGCCGGCAACGGGTTCGAAACAGATGGCCTTCATGGTGGCAGGCACCCTTGTCTACTGGGGTAGTTACGCGTCGAACATGGGGGGAAGT
>JABGQJ010000324.1 GCA_018648945.1 Victivallales bacterium | reverse complement strand
CCGCCTCCTGCAGAGGCTCCGGAGCTTCCTTCCCGAGTCCCAGTTCCCTGCCCCAGACTTGCCTCAAACGCGTAGCAATAGGGCGCATGAAGCAAAGCTAGACCAGCGGCAGGAGGCGGTGGGCTTCGTTGGTCAGGAGCACATCGATGCCCATGTCCACGTAGTGCTGGGCGTCCGTCAGTTCGTCCGACCAGAATAGGTTGCGGATGAGGCCGGCTTCGGCCGCCGCTCGGCAGTGCTCTTCCTCGACGTTGCGGAAGAACTGGAGGCGCTGGCACTGGTAGCGTAGGGCAGTGGCGATCAGGCGCGGCGCGTCCCGCTGATGGGCTAAGCAGGCGCGGGGGATCTCCGGTGCACAGGTGAGGGCTGCCGCCAAGACATCCTCCTCGCCCGCGATGTAGCCGAGCTGGGTCATGCCCCGTTCGCGCAGCAAATCGGCCACGAGCCGGACCAGCTTTCCATCCGGGCCGGGGGCCTTGATATGGATGTTGATCATGGCCCGGCCATCCACCAGATCGAGGACTTCCTCGAACCTAGGGAGGCGGACGCCGCGCCAGCGCTCGTCCAATCGACAACCTGCATCGAACTCGCGGATCTGGTCCCAGGTGAGGTCGGTAACGATCCCCTCGCCGTCGGTGGTGCGGTTCACCTGCGGATCGTGGCAGACCACGGGGACGCCATCGGCACTCATCCAGAGATCCAACTCGATCTCGTTCACCTCGGGCATGGCGAGGGCCGCGCCAAAGGCCGGGAGCGTGTTCTCGGGGCAGAGATTGGACAGCCCGCGGTGGGCGCAGAGGCGAGGGAAGGGGGCCTTCAGGAGTTCCTCGGCCCGTTCGGAGTTCGGGCGATAGAGACCGGGGCGGCGGTGCTGTTCCATGAGTTCGCGATGCTCCACGTGGGGTTTGCCGTGCGAGGCGGGTTTTTCGTAGCGTTGCGTAGGGTCGATCCTCACCTGCAGAACCGCAGGCTCGGCGCCAGCGTTGGCCACGATCTCGCCATCGGGACCGACGACGAGGCTGGTGCCGCCGTTGCCGGTGGGCATGGCGTAGCTGGCGCGGACGAAGGTGCACCCCGTGTCCAACGCACGTGATCGGGACATGAACTCGATGCGGTCCGGTGATTCCGAGCGCTGGTAGCTCGGGGAGACGACCAAATCCGGCAGTTGCGCGGCCAGAGCGGCAAAGTGCTCGGGGAAGTAGACGTCGAAGCAGGTGGCCACGCCCAGGCGCAGCATGCCGAGGTCGAGGACGGGGATCTCCGCGCCCGCCACGAGTCCCATCTCGGCCTCCGCAGCGGGGAGATGGACCTTGTCGTAATGCCCAGCCGTGCCGCCCTCGGGGCTGAACACCACCGTGCGATTGCGCAGCACGCCGCCATGCTCGACCGCGATCCCCGCCACCAGCCAGGCTTCCAGGCGCCTGGCCTCGCCTGAGAGGTCGGCGACAAAGTGCGCGCCTGGATCCCGGACGAAGTCCAGGAGGTGTGGGGCACTGAGTCCCGGCGCATTGGCGTACTCGGGTAGGAGCACGAAGTCGGTCTCGTCGGGAGCCAGCGCCGCGAGCTTCTGTCGCTGCCATTCCAGGCAGGCCATTGCGGCCTCGCTGGTTTCGGCTACGGGATACGGGGGTTGGAGTATGACAAGCTGCATCTTCTGTCCTCCACGCGCACCGAGCAGTTGCGGATTCGGCCTTGCCGACCTAGGCTACGGGCACTGGTACCGCGCGATCATTTGCTAGAAATCAGGAAGGTTCCCCATGAGCGACTCGACTGAACACACCCACGTCACCGTGGTGGGCAGTGCCACTGTAGTCCCGGAAGTCGATCAGGACACTGCCTGCCTGCTGGTAAATGACGATCATATGATCGACACCGGGTGGAATGGGGCGATGAACATGATCCGCTACGGGGCCGACCCGCTGAAGGTGGACTACCTGTTCATCACCCACTGCCACCACGATCACTACATTGGCTTGCCGCAGTTGCTCTTTGTGCATGCGATGCGCCGGTCCCGCCGTCCCGACCGCCCGCCCCTGACTGTGATCGGTCCCAAGCCGGAAATCGGCATGGTGGTGGACCGGGCGCTCTCGTTTCTGCGCGCCGAGCAGTTCCCAAGCGTGAATACCAAGCCCCAGGTGGTGGCCCTGCAGGCCGGAGAGAGCTTCACTACGCCCCGCTTCGAGGTGACGACCGCGCCGACCGTCCATCCGGTTGTCGGGCTCTGCTACCGGTTCCGCGATCTGCGGACCGATGCATCCCTTGCGGTCACCGGCGACACGGCCTACCGCCTGCCGCTGGCCGATCATGTGCGGGGGGTGGATCTGCTCGTCCACGAGGCCAGTCGCGGGGCATGTGCCAGTGACCCGAATGCCAGGAACGGACACTCCGGCAGCATTGATGCGGCCCGCATCGCCCTCGCCGGCGAGGTGGGGAAGCTGGGCTTGATCCACTACCCGTCGGCGGCGCGCCAGGAGATTCTCGCGGCGGCGTGCGAGGTGTTCCCTGAAACAGTCGCCCTTCAGGAGGGCGACCGCATCGAGCTGTGCTGAGGATTGCGGATCAGTGGGATTCCGCCCGTCGGCGCTGCTGGTCGAGGAAGCCCTGCATGCGGTAGTCGTTGGCGACCATCCAGCGGTAGTACTCGTCGTGGTCCAGCTTGGCGGCGGCCGCCTCGTCGCAGACGATGGTGACCCGCGGGTGGATTTGCAGGATGGAGCCCGTGCACATGGCGGTGACCGGTCCTTCCACCATCGCCTTCACGGCGGCGGCCTTCCGGCGCCCCGTGGCCAGAAGGAGGACCTCATGGGCGTCCATGATGGTGCCGACGCCCATGGTCAGCGCCCAGCGGGGGACGTCCTCCTCGCGCTCGAAGTACCGCCGGTTGTCCTCGATCGTCTCCTCGGTGAGGGTCTTGTCGCGGGTGCGTGAGCGCAGCGAACTGGTGGGTTCGTTGAAGCCGATGTGCCCGTCCCGGCCGAGGCCGAGGATTTGGAGTGCAATGCCCCCCGCATCCTCGATCTGCCGCTCGTAGGCGGCGCAGTGTTCGTCGATATCGTCGGGCAACCCGCTGAGGAAATGGACGTTCTCGGGGGGCATGTTCACATGCTGGAACAGGTTCTGCTGCATGAAGTAGCGGTAGCTCTGCGGGTGCGTGGGCTCCAGGCCGAGGTATTCGTCCAGATTGAAGCTGACGACCTCGGCGAAATCCACTTCGCCCCGGTCGTAGCCAGCAATCAGTGCCTTGTAGAGGAGCACGGGAGTGCCTCCGGTGGGCAGGCCGAGAACCCGGTATTTCTCTCGCGTCAGGCGTTGGCGCACGATCTCGTAGGCACACTGCGTGACTTCCGTCGGACTGTCCTTGATGATCACGTTCATGGCGTGCGTGCCCTTGTGGCTGGTAGGTGATCGCCGCCCGCTGGCGCGGGCACGGGATGGAAGCCCAGAAAGGTAATCCGTTGATGCTGGCGCGTCCATGTGGACGGCTTCCTTCCGTTCGTTGGCGGAATCCCCTCCCGGACTTGACATTGCAGGGAGGAATGCCAAATTAAGCGTTCGTTCTATGAAAGGAGTCCGAGTCACGGCCTTGCCGATGTTGCGGCATCCTGTCCAAAGGTCGACGGACCGGCAAAGCTGTCACTTCTTAAGGAAAGTTTGTAGCAATATGCCCAACACCCCATCGGCCAAGAAGCGACTGAGGAGCGACGTTCGTCGGCGCTTCATCAACCGTGCTCACAAGTCTCGCGTGAAGACCAGCGAACAGCGTCTGACCACGGCCATCGAGGCTGCGGACGCGGATGCCGCCAAGGCGGCTCTCGTTGTCTGCTTCGCCGAGTTGGACCGAGCTGCCAAGCACGGCACGATCCACAAGAACAAGGCGGACCGCAAGAAGCAGCGGCTTAGTCTGCGGGTCAACAAGTTGGCCTAGACCGGTCGACGAGACCCGGATCAGGGTATATATGTAGGGAAAGGTGCGGTGCCTGTAGCGGCGCACCTTTCCCTTTTTCGTGTACCCGTGACGCTCTCTCTCTGGAGAGGCGTGAGTCCGTGTTCCCTGGCACCCTTCTTGCGACGGATGGATGGTAGGGGTCGAGCAGTTGTGGCAGCCCTTCGACAAGTGTATTCGGGAGGGCGGCTGTTGACTGGTAGCTGTTGAGGAAGAGTCATGCACGATCTCGCCAAGCTCATCGAGGACGCGGCGGCAACCTACGCAGAGTCCACGTTCCTCATGTTCCCCGAGGGCAAGGGCGAAGTCCGCAGCTTGCCCTACCGGCAGTTTGGCGAGGCGGTTCGCCGCTGGGCCTGCTTCCTCAAAGAGCAGGGCGTGAAGCCCGGGGACCGGGTGGGCTTCATCACCCCGAAGTCCCCGTATCAAGTGCTCGCCTTCTACGCATCGTGGTGGCTCGGCGCCATTGCTGTGCCGGTCTGCGAAGCGTTGGGCGATCTGGAGATGGGCTTCATCATCCGGGACAGTGAGCCGACGCTGATGCTGACTGACCGATCGATGCAGAAGAAGGTGGCGGCCAACTCTGGCGACATTCCGCAGTTCCAGTTCGATGATCTGCCCGGTTGGGACGGGGCAGACGAGGATCTGCCACGCCACGCTAACGAAAGTGACGATGTGGCTGCGCTGATCTACACCAGCGGCTCCACCGGCATGCCTAAGGGCGTGATGCTCACCCACCGCAACCTGCAGGTGAATGGCACGGGCCCTGTGGAGGCGTATGGCGTACGGAAGGGCGAGCGGATCATCTCTCTCCTGCCCTACTGGCACAGCTACGCTCTGGTCTATGAGGTGATCGCCATCGCCATCGGCGGGGCGACAACGGTGATCTCCAAGGACATGCGGGATTTCCGCCGAAACATCCCCAAGTACCAGCCCACCATCATGCTGGTGGTGCCGCGCATCGCCGACTCGCTCAAGGCGGGGATCGAGAAGGGCATCGCCGACTCTTCTCCCAAGGTCCAGGCCCTCTTCCAGAAGGCCACCTACAACGCCTCTCGGATCTTCACTGCCGGGCCACGGTTGGACGGCGGGATGTTGCGCATACTTGCGCATCACGCCTTCTACGATCCCGTGGTCTTCCGGAAGATCCGCAAGAACTTTGGCGGCCAACTTCGCTTCTTCATGAGCGGCGGCGCGCCCTTGGACATGGACAGCCAGATCTTCTTCAAGTACATCGGCATCCCCATGTTCCAGGGATACGGGCTGACCGAATCCTCGCCCGCCATCAGCAGCGACTTGCCGGGCCGCCACAAGGTCGGCAGCGCCGGGCCGCTCTGGTCCTGGCTCCTGCCCGAAAGTGGCGGCGACTGGACGCTCAAGGACGAGAGCGGCACGCTGGGCAAGGATCTCAAGGGCGAACTGCTGGTCAAGGGCGATTGTGTGATGAAGGGGTACTGGCGGCACCAAGACAAGAGCGCCAAGGCTCTGGTCGATGGCTGGCTGCACACGGGGGATATGGGCTATGTGGACGAAGAGGGCTTCCTCTTCCTCGACGGTCGTCAGGGCAATATGATCGTCCTCTTCGGCGGCGAGAAACTGCACCCGGAGCATATCGAGGAAGAGGTGAAGCAGTGCCCGCTGGTGACCGAGTGCATGGTCATCGGCGAGAAGTGCAAGAACGTCTACGTGGCCGTGAACGTGGACTCCGACCTAGCCGAGGGAATGACGCCCGACGAGCTGAAGGCCCAGCTCAAGAAAGAGGTCGCCGAACGCACGAAGCATCTCGCTGCGTACCAGAAGCCGAAGGAGCTGATCGTACTGCCGGAGTGGTCGCCGGACGACGGGACCCTGACGGTGACGCTGAAGATTCGGCGGCACAAGATCTGGGAGACCTACGGCAGGGAACTGCGCGAGTTTCTGGCTGGCAATGGCGAGGAGGTGGCGACTCGCGAGGACGTCTCCATCGCCAGTTCGAAGATCATGGAGAGTTTGGGGCGGCAGGGCTAGCCTGCCGTCGATTCCGGAGACCGCGGTGGTTCGCATTCAGTTTCAGCAAGGCACGCTTGTCCTGACCGGCTCGGAGTCCGAGCTGGCACCGGTGCGGTCGTGGTGCGTGTACGATGATCGCGTCGCAGCTTGGCGGGCGGAAGCCCGGCACTATGCGACGATTGTTCTGGCCCTGCATGGTCTGGGCACTCCATACGAAGACGAGGCGCGCGACTTCCAGCCGATTGATTTGCCTCTGGACACGGAGCTGGCCCCGCGCTCGTATCAGGCGGAAGCCGTTGCGGCTTGGGAGAAGGCATCCCGCCGGGGCGTGATTGTCCTGCCAACCGGCTCGGGCAAGTCCTTCGTGGCCCGGCTGGCCATCTCCCGGACCAAGCGTCCGGCACTGATCGTCGTCCCGACTCTCGACCTGATGGCCCAGTGGGCCTCGCAGCTTGAGCGTGCCTTCGAGCGCCCCATTGGTCTCTTGGGCGGCGGCAATCGGGACGTCCGGGAGCTTACCGTGAGTACCTACGACTCGGCCGTGCTTTGCATGGAGTTCATGGGGAACCGCTTCGGCCTGTTGATCGTGGACGAGTGCCACCACCTGCCCGGCCCGGTGAACCGCAGTTTGGCGCGCATGTGCTTGGCCCCCTTCCGTCTTGGCCTGACCGCGACCCCCGAACGCGACGACAGCGAGCACGATCTGTACGGCGACTTGGTCGGCAAGATCTGCTACCGCAAGGAGATCGACGAACTGGAAGGCAAGGTGCTGGCCCCCTATTGCACCAAGCGGATTTCCCTGGAGCTGGAGCCGGATGAGGCGGAGGCCTATTCCCGGCACCGGCAGGCGTATGTGTCCTTCATCCGGGCGAATGCCATCAGCTTCAGCAATCCCACCGGTTGGTCGCGGTTTCTGATGCTCTGTGCGCGCGATCCCCAGGGCCGCGAGGTCTTCCGGTCTTACCTGGAGCAGCGGCGCATCGCCCGGACGGCGCGGGCCAAGTTCCGCTATATCTGGGAGCTCCTGCGCGAGCATCAGGGGGAGCGCGTTCTGGTCTTCACTGCCGACAACGACACGGCTTACGAGATCGGCCGTCGCTTCCTGTTGCCGGTGATCACCCACCACACGAAGGTGACCGAACGGCGCGGCTTCCTCGATGCGTTTCGCGAGGGGCGCTACCCCGTGCTGGTCACCAGCAAGGTGCTGAACGAGGGGGTCGATGTGCCGGAGGCCAGCGTGGGCATCGTGGTCTCTGGGTCGGGCAGCATTCGCGAGCACGTCCAGCGGCTCGGGCGCATTCTGCGGCCAGCAGCGGGTAAGCAGGCCGTGCTCTACGAGCTGGTGAGCGAAGGCACCAGCGAATCCAACACCAGTGAACGGCGAAGACAACACCGTGCTTACCAAAGGCCTCGTCCAATGCCGCATTGACCATGGTCGGGTTCGTCCCCGATTCGTGGATGCCACTTCGGCAGAGCTGCTGGCTCTGGCCGAGGAATTGCTTGCCCTCTATCAGGTTGAGCCGCCCTCGACGCGGGCTGAGATCGAGGAGAACGCCAGGGCTCTGATTGGCGGGCAACGCGATGTGAAGCTCGCCAAGGGCCTGCACAAGCTGATCCAGGATCGGGCGACTTTCAGCCAGCCCGGCACGGCGGACTACGGGGCAACGCGGGCGAAGATCTTCGCCGCCTCCGCACGACTCCTGCAGGCCGGACCGCCGGATGACCCGGACGCCTACTACCAGGCCATTCTGGCCGAAGTCGCACCTCCGGAGGAGATCTTCGAGCGTGGAATCTACGGCGATCACCCACAGTTCGAGCATCTCCTGAAAGCCCCTGAACTTGGCCCCCGACAGCTTCTGGAACGCTACAACGCCGGCCTGGTCCAGGCGCTGCTGCTGACCGCTGGCGAGTTGACCGTGAAGGTGAGTAGCCCCGAGCCGGCCCAATTGCGGCGGCTCTTCAAGTATCTGAAGTTCTTCCGGCTCCTGGCGCGCATTCAGACCAGCAAGGCCCAGCGAAATGGCGAGGTCCGGGCCATGGAGTTGGAGGTGGCCGGCCCGGCTAGCGTGCTGGGGCAGAATCGGCGCTACAGCCTGCAGCTGGCCTCCTTCTTCCCGGCGGTCTGCGCGCTCGATAAATGGCGTTTGGAGACCACGGTGGAGTGGAAGGGGGAGCGCCGCGAGCTGCGTCTGGACCAGCGTTCCGGCCTGGTCAGCCACTACCGGAACTTCAGCGCCTACGTGCCCGAGGAGATCCACGTCTTCCATCAGCAGTTCCGGGCCAAGGAGACCGGTTGGGAGATCATCGCCCAGGCTGTGCCGCT
>JABGQJ010000323.1 GCA_018648945.1 Victivallales bacterium | reverse complement strand
CTCCACCTTGCCGGTGCCCAGCGTCCAGAGCACACCGCGAGGAGCGAGTACGCGCTTGGTCTCCTGTATGGGAAGAGGCGCGTTCCTGGCCGTAATCAGCAGGTTCACGGAGCCATCCGCGTAGGGCAATGACGAACCGTCCCAGCCCATGGCGGAAACACGACCGTAAAGACCGGCCTCGCGGGTCGCTTCGCGCGCCGAAGGCAGGCTCTTGGCGTCCGCCACCAGGCCATGCACCAGCGCGTTCGGGATCTTGCCCAAGGCCACGGCCAGCTTGGCGTCGTCGCTCACCAGCACCACGAGCCCACCGTGGAATCCGCTCTCGGCGACGATCTGGCTCACGTCGAGCGTCTGCCCCCGGGTCGGGAGGACCAACAGGGCCACAGTCAGAGAGAGGAAGGCCTGTAGGATGCGTTGCGTCTTCATGGTATGCTCTCTTTTCGAGGGTGGCCGGAGAGGCGTAGGCCCATTCCAGCCCCCAAGTGCGGTGCCGTCCGGGCGTTTCTTGCCAGTCCCTAATCTGCTACCGCGCGCGCTGTTCTTCAACGCCCGCAACAGACTGGCAGACACCCGAGACGCACAATGCAAAAAGAAGGGGGGGATTGGGGGAAGAGGGGGGCAGCAAGAACAACGCGCGTCTGCCAGCCTTGCGGCTGGAGACGCGCGTTGTTGAATTCGGCCTGGGAGCGTCTAGAGCTGGTCGATGGCTTCCAGCAGAACGCTGAGCGACATCAGACTGGCGGGGGCGACCCAGTCGGGCTGGTTCTTCTCGACGACGGCCATGGCTGCGAGCAGCGTTTCGCGGGCGGCGGCGAGAGCCGCCTTGTCCGCCTTCCCGGCATCAAGGTCGAGCAGGGCAGCGAAAACGGTGGCCAGGCCTTGGACGCGGGCGGCGTTGGCGTACAGGCTACGGGCGCAGGCGCGGTCGTTCTCGATGTACTCTTCCACGACGGAGAGCTCGGCGAAGACCTTGGCGGCTTCGGCCGCCTTGTCCGCGGCCCCACGAAGCTGTTCGGCAGCGCCTTCCATGGTCTTCAGGCGAGCAATGGCTTCACCGGGATAGTCACGCGGGAACGCCACGTCCTTGTTGGTGTAGGTGTAGGCGTAATGGTAGCAGGGCCCGAGCGCAGGCACATGGGCGTCCTGCAAGGCCGCCATGGCCGCCAGGAAGGCATCCTTGCCCTCGCGGAAACGCATGGCGAACACCGTCTCGAACTTCTCCCGGGGCGTGGCTTTGCCGGTCCAGGCGCAGTTGGCCATCAGCGCTTCGTGGTCGGCGAAGGCGGGATCGTGGACGGAGTAGGAGATGGCGCCCTTGGCGCCCTCGTCGCGCGCCATGTCCATCATCTTCTCGATGTTGGGGCGGCGCGGATCGTAGCGGCTCCAGTTGAAGTAGCAGGTCATGGGGGCGACCCAGCCCTCGAGCCCGAGTTCCTTGCCGATGGCGACGTGGGTCTGGTCGTTCAGGGCTTCGTTGCTGTACCACCACCAGTGCAAGATCAGGCGCTCCTTGAGCCCGGCCTTCTCCAGCTCGGCCACGAAGTCGTCGTTGAGGACATCCATGTGCCGGGTGAGTTGGTCGTTCCACATGACGACTTTCCCCACGCCCTTGTCGGTGAGCATCTTGATCAGCCAGAGGATGTAGTCCCGCAGGTTCTCTTCGTTGCTCTTGGCCGTGGACTCCGGTGCCTCGCACCAGGGGCTGCCGACCTTGTTGGGATCGGCGGGATCGGGGTAGTCGGGCCAGACTTCGTCCATCTGAATGTGGAAGAGGTCAATGCCGTCGGGATAGTAGCGCTCGATGATGCTGCCGTAGAAGGCCTCGATGAATTCGCGCGTCTTGGGATTGGCGATGGAGTAGCCCACGCCGGTGGGCGTGCCGTCGGCGTTCTTGGCGCTGAGTTCGGGCTTGAGGCGAGGAATGAGGGTGTTGTGGCCCAAGCTGTTGACGAAGGGGACCACGGTCACGCCCTTCTCGGCGCCGTAGCGGACCACCTCGCCGAAGAAGTCGTCCTCGAACATGCGGGGCAAGTAGGTCTCGTCCTGCCATTCGCCGAGATCGGGGGAGTACCAACGGAGATGCTTCTCGCTCTTCAGCTCCTCTTCCTCGGGCATGGGAACCATGAGGAACTCGGTGGGCGTGCCTTCGAAGCGGCAGTTGCCCCAGCAGCCGTAGAGGCCAACGCCAAGGCGATTCATCTTCATCGCCGCGAGCCGGTCGATGACCAGGCTCCAGTCGAGCACGTCCATCCGGTCCGGTCCCCACTTGCACTCCACGAAGATGCCGCGGTCGGCCATCTCCGGCCAATCCCGGACAAGGCAGTTCGGCACGGGTTCCTCAAGCGCCACTTGGCGGAAGATGGCCGCGAGCGTCTGCGTCGCCCAGAGGACGCCGAGCTGCCCTGGCGAACGGATGAAGATCAGGCTTCCCTGGATCTCCAGTTCGTAGTATTCGGCCTGCACATCCTCGGGGACGCCGGCAAGATCGAATTCACTGACATCGAGAACCTTGGCCTCGATCACGTACTTCTTCTTGTTGGCGACAACGCGTATTCCAGCACTCGTCAGGATCCCGCGCATGGCTTTGCGCTGCATAGGCAAGACGTTGCTGGTCACCAGTCGTACATCCTGGGACAGTTCCGAGTCTCCCCCGAGGAGGGAAATATCTCTCGGTTCCGGCACCAGGCCAGGCACGAGCGGGTTGTCGATAGGGTCTGTCATCAGTCCGGTTGCCTCCTGCGGAGATGCATGGTCTCCGCCAGTCTCGTGAGGTTGGCCGGGGGGCCAAAATGCGCCGAAAAACTTGCCAGCGACGGCGCAGGTGTAAAGCGACGTACTATAGCCGCGTGTTACCACCCCATCAACGAACGACGGGCATGTATGATTGACACGCGTGGCAGTCCGGGGGCGAAAGCCGTGCTCGGCATGCCCCTGCGGAGAGGGTGATTAGGGGGTGCTGACGACGGTGCGGACAGAGCCTCCCGTGCCGCCTCGGACATGCAGTTCGCAAAGGGTGGGAGAGTCTCCCCGACGGTGCACGAACCACTCCAGAAGACCACTCCCAGCCAGGCTCGCCAGGTGTCCCAGTTGGCGGTGCCCCTGCAGGGACAGGAGATGAACTCCGGTCGCGGGCAGGAAATCCACCGCCACCGGTCGCAGGCGGCGGAGGCCCGCCCCCTGCTTGGAGACATGGGTGGGCAGCCTGCCGCGGTTGGCGACGCGGGACCGGATCCGAAAAAGTCCCTCGCCGAGGGGTTCCACAGCCAGTTCCTCGATGCACAGCTTGGGGTGCCACGAGGCGTGTTCCAGCGTGAATTCGTAGGTTCCCTGCGCGATCTTCGCGAGATCGTCGAGGGTGGGACCGCACATATGGCGGTTCAGCCAGCCGCCGATCTCAACCGGCCCGAACTGGGGATGGTCGAAGGGCTCCCAAGCGTGGAAGGCTGGGTCTCGGGTCGCAGGATCCTGGCCGTCCCACCAATGGAGGAGCTTCCGCATCAGGGCCTCGTGCTCCTGCTGGCTCTGGGTCGTGAAGATGTCGTCGGTGGTGATGCCCGCGCTGTTCAGCAGGTTGCCCAGCTCGAATTCGAAAACGAAGAGCCCGAGGTGGTGGTAGCCGAAGTTGTGAAAATGCCCGCGCAGATTGCAGTCGCCCACCCCGATCCGTTTGACATGGTACTTGATCACCGGCACGACCGGGAAGCCGGTCTTGTCGGCCCCGATCTCGGCCAACTCCTGGAGAATGGCAAGATCCGCACCGTTCAGATCGCTGTCGGCCCCGGTGGATGGCGGACGGAGCACGGCATTGGGGCCGTTGTGGTAGCCGAGAACGGCAAAGAGGTTGGGGCGAGCGTGGAGGAACTCGGCCAGGGCCCGCATCTCCGGCTCACTGAAGGGGAAGTCGCCCGCGCCTCCCTGGGCGGGTTCGGGACGCCAGTCATAGGACCAGTTCCGGTTCCAGTCCAGCGCGCGTCCCTCGATGCGGACCGCCTCGCTCCCATCCCAGTCATGGACCATCCCCTCCAGGAAGGTCCGGTAGTAGGGCGGCTTGCTGTCGACCGTGCGCCGCACGAGCAGTCGCGGATCCTCCGGGTCGCGCGCAAAGGGACCGTTGGGATGCTCCATCCGCATGGTCAGGATCAGGCCGTCGCCGTTCACATCCTCCTGATAGAGAGTGTTCGGGAATCGCTCGGAGCGATCGGTGCGACTGCGGGTCACGCCAGAGGTGGTGACCACGAATTCGGCCCCGTCGGGGTTGATCCGGGGCACGATGTAGAACGCCACGTCACGCAGGATGTCCGGTTTCCGGGCGGCCAGTTCCCGGGCCGTATACAGCGCAGTGTGGGTGCCCGAAAGCTCTGCCGCGTGGATGTTGCCGTGAATCAGGTACGCGGGCTTGTCTTCGGCGGGGCCGGTCTCGGGATCGGTGATGGTGAGCAGATGCAGCGGGCGCCCCTCCCTGGAGCATCCCAGGCTGGAGAGCTTGACCCACTCCGGGCAGGCTGCGGTCAGACCCTCGACGAAGTCCGTGACTTCGGCGTGGGTGAAGAAGTGTTCGAAGGGAAGATCGGGGATCGTGGTCATGCTGTGCCTCTCCGGTTGGCGCTTGGCTCAACCATAGGCTGTCGCGCGGATGCCGACAAGTTGGCCCGTGTTGCATCGCAGCCCAACGCCCCATACCTTCTGCATGGTGGAACTGTCCGGGAATTGGCCGGTCGGTCTCTTGTGGAAAGGACAATCACAAGCAGTGAAGCGAACCATTCTACTCATCGCAGTTCTGGCGCTGGCATTGGCTGGCGCCGCAGTCTGGCTCGGCGGCGGCTCGCAGCCAGGCGGCAAGGGTGCGTCCGCACCGGGCCAGCGCGAGAGCGGCGGGCGCTTTGGGATCACCTGCTACGCGGGCGGTTCCTGGCAGCCCTTGGCCGAGGCCCTGCCCGAGCGACTGGTGCTGCTGGTCCATGGGCTGGACGAGCCGGGAGATCTCTGGCGGAACCTGGCGCCGGCCCTGCAGGATGCCGGTGTCCCGGTTGCCCGCTTCGACTATCCGAACGATCAGGCGGTCACGCACTCCAGCACGCTTCTCGGTTCGTGGCTGGTCCGGCTCCGCCAGCGTGGGGTCAAGCAAGTTGTGCTGGTGGCCCATAGCATGGGTGGGTTGGTGAGCCGCGAGTACCTGATGAATCCCGTGTACAGCTACCGCCGAAATCTGCGGCCCGGGCGCGTGCCCCGCGTCCGGACCTTGGTCATGGTCGCCCCGCCGAACCATGGCTCCCCCATGGCCCGTTTCCGGTTCCTGGCCGAGGCCCGCGAACAGTGGAGCCGGCTGCTGCGTGGCGATGGCGAATTGCTGGGGGCCCTGGCCGACGGCGATGGGCAAGCGGCGAAAGACCTGCTGCCCGGAAGTGAGCTTCTCTCTGCCCTGAACGCCCGGGAACTGCCCCGCGACGTGCGCTTCGCCATCGTGGCGGGGATCGTCAGTCCTCTCACGGAGGAGGATCTGGCCCAGGCAGCGGCCCGCTGGCGCAAGGGCCTGCCGGCGATGCTGCAGGGCACCGTGGGGCAGATCGAGAAGCAGCTGGCCGAGGTGGCCAATGGCGTGGGCGATGGCGTGGTTTCCCTCGCCTCCACGCGGCTTGCCGGCGTGGACGACCATGTGGCCGTGCCGGGCAACCACATCTCGATGATTGCCGGCCCGCTCGTCGCTGGCCGTGCCCCCCCGCCCGCTGTCCCGATCACCCTCGACCGCGTGCGTTGCACGTGGCCCGCTCGTTTTCCTGACCTCCACCCCAAGGGAACCCGACCATGAATCTCTCCTCCGTCTCCCCGCTCACCGTTCTCGACGAAGCCATGGCACAGCTGCCACGCGGTGCCTTTCTGACTGTGAAACACAAGCACCGGGTCAACACCATGACCATCGGCTGGGCTCTGGCTGGCGTGGCGTGGGGCAAGCCGACCTTCACCGCGCTGGTCCGGACCAGCCGCCACACCTTCAAGCTGATCGAGCAAGCGCGAGATTTCACGATCAGCGTTCCCACACAGGGCACGCAGGTCAAGGAACTCGGTTTCTGCGGCACGCGCTCGGGCGCCGATGTGGACAAGATCGCCGAATGCGGGTTCGAACTGACCTCGGTGGCAGAGACGGATTGCCCCTTGCTCACAATCCCCGGCCTCCACTTCGCCTGCCGCACTAGGCTGCGCGCCCCCATGGACCCGTCCCTGATGGACCCCGGCCTCGCGGGGAGCTACCCCAAGCAGGACTACCACACGTTCTACCACGGCGAGATCGTTGGCGCGTGGCGAAGCAACGGCTAGGTTTGCTGGCACCGGGAAGCGTGGCACTCGACCGGAACCGACAAGGCGGCCGGCCGAGTGCCCCATCCCGCGATGATTTCATCATTCCACTCTCCCCCCGTGAATAGGAGGCCCCGCCGGAACGTCAGATAGGGTGTCGAGACACCGATTTGATGTCTGAAACCGGCGGCAACTTGGACAACCCCATGCCCCTGGATGCCGAAACCAAGAAGCTGTTACGCCAAGCACAGGAGGGCGACATGGACGCGTTCGCGACCGTTTTCGAGCAGTACCGTCCGCTTATGCACAGCGTGGCCTACCGCCTGGTAGGCGACCACGACTGCGACGATGTCGTGATGGACAGCTTTCTGAAAGCGTGGCGTTCGCTGCCCGCCGTCCGCAACCTGGATGCCGTGCGAACATGGCTCTGCCGAACCGTCCGCAACACGGCTCTCGACCTGATTCGCAAGCACACCCGCGAGCGGGGCAGGCTGGTGGAGGACACGCCAGACGAGAACGGTCTCGGGATCTTCGACCGGGTGGCGGACGAGAACGCCCCTTCGGCTCCCCGTCAGGGCGAGCTGAGCGACCTAGCCAGCATCCTGCAGGATGTCCTGGGCGAGCTAAGCGAGGACCACCGGACGATGATTCTGCTGCGCGAGGCGGACGGGCTGAGCTACAAGCAAATCGCGGCGACCGTCGGGGTCGGCATGGGGACAGTGATGTCCAGATTGTTCTACGCCAAGCGGAAACTCCGCAAGTTGCTTGAAGACCGGGGGGTCACCCTATGAAGGCGAGCGAAACGAAACTCCGGGCGGCACTGCGGGAAGTCGCACCGCCGACCGCTCGCTCCAGCCAGGATTTCTGGGAGGACTTCCGTGCTCGTGCGGCACTCGTCCCGCAAGCGGCGCCCCATCGTGCGGCCCCACCCGTGGGCCGTTGGCTGTTTGCCGTGGGCGCGGCAGCGGCCTTGATTGTGGCTGCCTTCACCATCTCCCGCCTGTTGCCCGATCCCGCGGCAAGGCAAATTGCGAACGTGCCTTCGCCTCCGCCGCCTGTGTCTGGAGCGCTCTCCCAGGTCGAGGATGTGCAGGTTTTCGAGGACGATGCCAGCGTCATGGTCTTTGAAGACAGCGAGAATGGTGGTACCGTGGTGTTCGTGGAGGCCAGCCCTCCATCGAACCACACGTGAACTTGGAGTACCCGACGATGAACTTCGGGAGCAAACCAATCTGGCGGTCCGCCGTTCTTGCCTGCCTGGCACTGGTTGCAGTGTCGGTCACGGCCTCGGCGGCCGACAGTCTGGACGTGATTCTGGTCAAGGCCACGAACGAAGGCACGAGCGATGCGGCCCTGAAGCCGTATCTGGGACTGCTGGGGCGATACGGGTTCACAAGCTACCAGGCCGTTGCCACCAAGGCAGCCCCCCTCAAGGCTGGCGATGTGAGCCTGCCACAGGGATTCAAGGCCACGCTTGGCGAAGGTGCTGGCCGGCGGCTGCCCGTGACCCTCTCACGAGGCGGCAAGAAGTTGATCCGAACCACCGTGACATTCGCCCCCAAACGGCCCGTGGTCCTCGGTCTCTACACCGGCGAAGCCGGGGCGAAGATGATCGTCATCCTCGTCCTGGCGGCGCAGTAGCACCTACCGGCCGGGGAGTTGGCAGCGAACGCCAGGAGCGCTGGCTTCCAGCCGGCACCTTCGGAGGCGCATAGCGCCGAATCCGAGGGATGCTGTCTTGGCGGAGGGCTGCCAGGAGCGCTGGCTTCCAGCCGGCATCCTCGGAGGCGCATAGCGCCGAATCCGAGGAGGCCATGGGCGATGGATGCCATCGGTTGCTGGCCGTTTCTGTGGTGCAGCACCTCACGGGAGGGATGCCGGCTGGAAGCCGGCGCTCCCGGCGCGCGTCCCGACGGACGACGGGAAGGAGGGCTCCCGTGCGACAGAGTCGCGACAGACCCAACGAGTGGGTCTTGCCCCAGCCCCCCCCGCCACACCTTTGACACCGGCACGGTGCC